>CANLQR010000113.1 GCA_947492135.1 Deltaproteobacteria bacterium
ACGAGCGCTTCCAGCTCTGCGATACGGGCGTCCTTCTCCGCGAGAAGACGCAGCCAGTCGTCCTCGGTCACATCGACGTTTGATCATGTCTCGACCGTTTCGTCGATCCCCATCGCAGTGTGGTTGGTCACTACCCCTAAACGGCTACGATCCCCCATCACGTCCTCGACCCGCGACTGCGACGCCTCGAACACGTACGTCCGATACGGCATATCCACGAACGACACTCCGCCCAGGTAGGAGGTTCCGTGAGCGGGCCCCGGCCCGTACCCCGTGAACGCATCGCTCCCGAGCTGGCTCGATCCCGGCCGCGTGCCATGCGTCCAGCACGTGTGCACAGTCGCCAGCCAGCTCATCCCCGGCCCACACCGGCACGCATGTTCCCACTGGCTTCCCACGGGCGGCGGTGGATGCGGCACGTCCGCTGGCCAACAGCTCTGCCAGTCGTAGTCGAAGTCCCACGTCGGCGGGCACAACGGCTTGGGCGGCGCCTTCAACACATCGCCCACGGTCGGCGCTGCCCACGGGTGCACACCGGCTGCCGTCAACCCGAGCCCGTCACCGAGCGACCACAACGGTGGCGGCGGCGGCGGTCCCAGGTTCGCGAACTCGTCCACCTCGGCGTCCGGAAGATCCGGATTCAGCTCGCCGCTCGGCGGCGGTGGTGCATGGATCGCGCAATCCAGCAAGAAGCCGCCCGGCTCCCACGACGGAATCGGAACCCCTGGCCCTGGATCCCCCGACGGGTCGACCCGACCATACCCCGGCCAACCCGGAAGCGGCGTCGGGGTCCGAGGCGCGCGCGCACGCTCGCGATGCCGAGGCTCCTTGGGCGCGCATCCGCATTCGTTCGCCCGTGGCGCGGGGCTGCCGGGATCATCGTTGCCGCAGCCGCGACGACTTGGCGTGGGGCCGTCCCCGGGACGGCCGGCTCGCAGCGGTCCTCGTGTGATCGCGGCCAACTCCGCCACCACATGCGTGAGTCCCGGGTCCTGGAACCGACTTGGGGTGTCGGGCTCCGGGCGCTCGACATCCGCGGCGTCCTCGTCATCAGGTCTGAACGGTCGTCTCATGGCTCATGCCTCGACCAAGGCATCGCGCACCGCGACCACGCACGAAACGCCATCGGCAGCTGCGGCGGCGCTGCCATCGTCTCCGAAGATACGGGCGTTCCGGGTCGCGGCAAGGACGATCTGAGCTCATCGCCGCGATCATTCGATCGCGGGCATGCGATCGATCGATCGATCGCGGCAACCCGATCAATCGATCACACGCGGTACGGCGGCATCGCCCGCTCCGCGTTCGCACCGCGCGACCATCCCACGGCCAGCCTACGCACCCTACGGCGCGTCAGCCGGCCCGAGCCGCAGCTCGATCCGTTCCACGCGCCGCTGCAGCGCCGAAACGTCCTCGTCGAGCCGGCCGTCGCGGTCGCTCAGAGTCCGCAGGTAGCGGACCACGAAGCGCTGCTGCTCGGCCAGCTCGACCAAAGTGGTCTCGACCACACCGAGGCGCGTGTTCGTGAGATCGATGCCGGCAACCGCGACGTCGAGACGGGCATTGGTCTGGTCGAGACGAGCGTTGGTCTGGTCGAGACGAGCGTTGGTCTGACGCACCTCGTCGCGGATTTCTCGGAGGATCTGAACGGCTTCGGGGTCCATGGCGGTCGCTTTTCAGTGTAGCACGGGCGCCTTGATGGCAACCCGACGCACGGGGGGTCGACACCGGCGGCGACACTGTTGCAAGACCAGCGCTGCAGCGCCGGATGAACAGACATGCCCATCGCTCCAACGAGCAACCCGTGGATCTCGCCGCGTCGTCGAGACGCATCACTGGGAGCCTCAGGATTCTTCGTCGTGGGTCACGATGCGGACGAGCACGATCTCGTCCCCGAGCTTCTCGAAGACGAAGTCGATCGTGAACGCGCCGTCGGGGCGGTACGTGGTGGGGACGGTTGTCACCGGCGGCGCTTCGGTGGGCTTCGCTTCCTCGGCGGGCTTCGCTTCCTCGACGGGCTTCGCGACATCAGCCGCCTTCGCCTCGATCGCCTTCGCGTGGTCGACCTTGGTGTCGGCGGTCTTCTAAACCCCGCGCACGCCGGCCCTAGGCCCGTCTCACTCCGGCGGGGCCCCAGCTCGGTGCGCCATCGTAGGCACAAGTGTCGGTGCCCGGTTGCGGTGTACCCGCTTGCGGATCGTGCTCGCCGCTCGCTCTAGCGCTAGGCTCGAGCTCATGCTCGCGCCTGGCGCGAGCGCAGCTCCGCGAGCGCGGCTCGAATGTCGTCCTCGCCGAGGCCTTCCGCAATGGCCTGCACGAGCGGCTCGATGCGGTCCAGATCGAGGGACACGGCCCGGGCGATGGCCAAGGCGTCTTCGAAGTCCTTGGGCCGCGCCGCAAGCAGCTTCATGACGATCAGATGCTCCGCCGTAGCTACGGGGATGACGAGGTCTCCCAGCTGCATCGGCTCGGCTGCCTCGAGGAACATCTGCTCGAGTCCGGGGCCACCGAGCACCAAGTCGACGGGCATCCCTGAGACCCGATGCAGCAGCGGCAGGACACGAGTCTGCCGCACGAAGTCGTCCACGTCTGCAACGCGAAGCACGATTCCGTGGTCGCTAAGGCGCCCGACGATCACCGAGGTGGGCGTGTTGCCTGGCAGGAGCGTGAGATCGACGTCCGACGTCAGCCGACGGCTGCCCCTGAGCAACGCTGCCTGCGCGCCAAACAAATACCAACCATCGCCGACATCCTCGAGGGCGGCCAGGACCGCGGCGAGCACGTCACGGACGACGGAAGACATCGGCCAGCCTACGAATACGTGACGCGAGGAGGATATGGTGAGCAATGTCGGCGTCTCGCTCTGCGTCTGACGGCCAGCTTGGGTCGACCAACCGAGCGTGACGCCACAGGGCTTCGCCCACTTGCAACCCAGCGATCGCGCCACCCGTGCGCGCGTCATCGGCCCATGTCCGCTCCTTGGCGGCTCGCACGCGACCCCAGTCCCGATTCTTGAACGCCCGGAGGTCGGCCGGGTTGAGTCGAGGCGTCACGCTCGGATCCTAGCGCACCCGCCCATCGATTGCGACCCGATCCCAGCGCGCCTCACTCGACGGAGCGATGCCACGGCTCGGAGGCCTCTTGGCTGCCGTGCCGGCGGAGCGATCAGCCCCTCGCGCTGGCGCAGCGTCGGCGACGACGCGACGCAGGGAAAATGGCGAAGAGCAGCCCAACGCTCCACGCGTCGTTGTGGTGGGCTCCGCAGCCACAGCCGCGCGCGGCGCTCTCGGGGTCGATCCTGGGAGCGCCGGTCGTATCGGTCGCGGTGCCCGGATCGGACGCAGACCCCGAGTCGAGCATCGCGTCGGTCTGGCTCGATCCCGGCCGCGGGCCATGCGTCCAGCACAGTCGCAAAAATCGACCCGCTCACCCGAGGCCCCGACCCTCACTCCGTCACGTCGAGCTCAGCCTCCTCGAACACACACGACTTCTCCGACCCAAAGTTATAACCAGACACCTCGTGCTGCGCGTACGCCTCCGTCAGAAACCGCCACGTCAGCGCACCGCGGGCCTCGAAGCACTCGTGCAGCTCGACGTCGCCGAACGGGAGATCGCCCTCGGATCGCGACTGCAGAATCCTGCCACGCGCCCGCCCGGCATGCGCGCTGTCCCAGCGAACGTCCAGCTCCATGCGCTCGGTCTCGGGGCCGCTCCAGCCTTCGTCCTCGAAGCTCGAGCGCGCGCCCAAGTGGAACGTGCCCTCGCCCCTCGGGCCGCGATAGAACGCATAGGTCTCGCCATCGAAGTCGACCAGCGCCTCGCCATCGTCCACCGTGACGCCGTCGAACTCGATGTCCACGCGCTTGTAGCGGGTGTCGACGTCACGGGCGAAGTCGACGTAGATCGTACCGGTCAGCACCTCGGCATCACGGTCGTGCTCCCGCAGCTCGGGGTGCCGCGAGTAGGCATCGAAGTCGATCGCGAACCCACCGTTGCGCGCGCTCTTGGCGACGGCAACGTCACCCCACAGCACCAGGTCCATGTCGGTCGCATCCTGCGCGCCCGACTTGCCCACATAGATCTCGACCGAAGATCCACCGGTGTCGCCCGAGATCCGCACCAGCCACGACAGCTCGCGATTGTCCTCGTCCTCGTGCGGGCCATATACGCGCCAGTCACCGTCGCGGCTGTCTTCGGGATAGCCGTTGAGCGTGCGCACGATCTCGCCCATGCCCTCGACCGTGTCCGACACCCAGCCGTTGGCATCGCGCGAGGTCTCGAGCGCGAGCACGTAGGCCTCGCCGCGCTCACCCGCCGCGCGGAAATCCTCGTCGGATCCCGGCGGCTCCATGCGCACGTCGTCGCCTTCGATCACGGGCGTGTCGTAGGTCGGTGTCAGCCAGCAGCCGACGGACAGGGTGCCGAGCGCGACGAGGGTGAGCGTGACCAGAGCGTTGCGTTGCATCGCGGCCGGGTTTTGCCAGCGCTGGGCCGGGCTACGGCCGGTCAGAAAATACCCATGATTACAATGATTTTCACGACTCGACGGGATCCGCGACCGGTGGTTTGTCGTGGCCTGCGACGCGTCGATTTGCAACACCACCCGATGGCCGCGTCGCCACCAGCCGCGATAGGCTGCGCCGCGAATGGCCCATCCCTGGCACGATCTTCCCAACAACCCGGACACCGCGCACGAGTGGGTCAACGTCGTCATCGAGATCCCGCGCGGCTCCAAGGTCAAGTACGAGCTCGACAAGCCCACCGGCATGCTGCGCGTCGATCGGATCCTGTACAGCTCGGTGCACTACCCAGCGAACTACGGTTTCTTGCCGCGGTCGTACTGCGGCGACGGCGATCCGCTCGACATCCTGGTGCTCGGCTACGAGCCGGTCGTGCCCCTGGCGATGTTGATGGCGCGGCCGATCGGCGTGATGCACATGGAGGACGAGGGTGAAGCCGACGACAAGATCATCGGCGTCCACGTGCATGACCCCGCATTCGCCGAGATCACCGATCTGTCGCAGCTGCCCCGGCATCAGTTCACCGAGATGAAGCGCTTCTTCGAGGACTACAAGGCGCTCGAGAACAAGCGCGTCAAGGTCGAGGAGTTCTCGGGCCACGAGCGCGCCATCGAGGTCGTGCGCGCCGCGATCGCGCTGTACCGCAAGGAAGAGGATAAACTCCGCGGGTGGCGTTGAGGCGATCGCCGCCTCGACTCTGCGAGCCATCGCGCTGCTGACCGTGTTCAAACCCTGGTGAGTTTGCGGTGGCCACACCCGCGCGCTGCGTAGTTCTACGTAGCCCCGGGCCACCGCGCGGCAGCCCACCCGTCGAGCCCCCGCTCACGCGGCCGAAAATCGTGTCCAATGGGGGTCTCGTGGACTCTCCGACGCCATCCGACCTCGACGAGCCCACCGGCCCGCGGTTCGGGGCGCCGGTCATACCCGAGCTCGAGCTGCAGCTCGCGATGCGATCGCTGATGACGTCGATGCTCGGTCGGACCCGCGCGATCGAGCTGGGTCGCTATCGCGTGCGAGAGCGGCTCGGGCAAGGGGGTTGCGGGCTGGTCTTGCTGGCCGACGACCCCCAGCTCGAGCGCGAGGTCGCGATCAAGGTCGTGCTGCCCGCGCGTGAACGCGAGCTCGACGCCAACTGGCAGCGCGCGCTGCTGCGCGAGGCCCAGGCCCTCGCCCAGCTGCGGCATCCCAACGTGGTCGAAGTCTTCGACGCGGGCACCGCGAACTACGGCAGCGACAGCCGCGGCGCCCCCCGCATGGCGGTGTACGTGGTGATGGAGCGACTGCGTGGTCGCACGATGCGACAGTGGCTGGCCGCCGAACCTCGGAGTTGGCGCGAGATCGTCGCGGTCCACGTCCAAGCGGCGCAGGGCTTGCGTGCGACCCACCAGGTCGGCATCGTCCATCGCGATTTCAAGCCCGACAACGTCTGGCTCACCGACGACGGTCGGGTGGTGTTGATCGATTTTGGCCTGGCCGACGAGACCGACGACCGCGAAGCGTCCGATCCCGAGTTCGCCGCGAGCGCTGTGTCGGCGCGGAGCGAACGCTCGTCGAGCTCGTCGGGGACCGACTCGGCGACCCGGCGCTCCCGCGTGGTCGGCACGCCGACGTACATGGCGCCCGAACAGCACTCGGGCCATCCGGCAGGACCTGCAGCGGACCAGTACGCCTGGTGCGTGAGCCTGTTCGCAGCGCTGCACGGCGCACCACCGTTCGTCGGGGACTCGATGGCCGAGCTCGCCGCCCGCAAGCAAGAAGCTCGGGTCCCAGCGCGCAAGTCCGGACTCCCTCGCGCGCTGCACCAGGCGCTGTCTCGCGGGCTCGCGGCTCGACCGAGCGAGCGCTTCGCCACCATCGACGCACTGCTCGCGGCGGTCGAGCGCGCCACGAGTCGCCCGCGCCGCGGGCGGCTTTGGGGGCTGGTCGCAGGGGCCGCGGCCGTGGCCGCGACAGCGTCCGTCGCAGGGTTTCGTGCGCATCACCCTTGCGATGCCGACCCGCTCGATCTCGCGGCGGTGTGGACGCCCGCGCGACGGCTCGAGGTCGCCTCCCACCTCGCCCAGATTCCTGACCTCTACGCCAGCGCGCTCGGCGAGCGGGTGGGAACACGGCTCGACACCCACGCCCAGCGCTGGCGCAGCGCGTACGATGAGGTCTGCGCCTCCGACACGCCGCGGGCAACGGTGGCTGCTCGGCTCGAATGCCTCGATCGCACAGCGTCACAGCTCGACCAGGTTGCCGAGGCCTTGTCGACGCTGACGATCGAGGACATCGGCAAGGCCACCGCCCTGCTCGACGGGCTTCGGACCCCCGACGCGTGCACGTCGGCCGATGACCGGCCAGCGGAGCATCGCGACGAGCTCGCCGAGTTGTGGCGAAGGGCCGATGAGATGGGCGTGATGGTCGACGCCACCGGCACGCTGGCCGACCAGAGCTGGGCCCAGCAAGCACTTGCGCGCGCCGACGAGCTCGAAGATGTGGCGCTTGCGTCGACGATCGCGTGGAGACTCAGTCAGGTCGCGCGCGCGGCAGGCCAGCTCGAGCTTGCCGAGCCACTGATTCGCACCGCGGTATTTCGGGCCGCTGCAGCCCATGATCACGCCCGGGCCTTGGAGTTGATGCCGTTGCTGGTGCTGGCCGTCGGTAGCGACCTGGGCGACCGCGCCGGCGCCGAGCAGCTCATCGAGCATGCCCGATCGATGGCCGCGCACCTCGACGATCCTCGCCACCACCTCGCGACCGTCGACAACGCGCTGGCGTACATCCTCATCGAGAAGAACGATCCCGAAGCCGCAGTCGCGATCTACCGGCGGTCGCTCGCGACGTTCGAGGCCGTGGGCCGCCCGTCGCCGGAGTACGCCCGAGTGCTGCTCGCCCTCGCCGGCTGGGCGGTGGAGCAGCACGAGATCGAGGTGGCGACCGAGTATCTTGCGCGCGCCACGGCGATCCTCGACGAGGTCGCGTTGCCCACCGACTCGAACTACGCGTCGATTGCGTTCAACCGCGGCGGGATTGCCGAAGAGCGCGGCGACCTCGACGGCGCCGTGGCGGGCTACCGCGAGGCCGTCGATCGATTGCGCCCGCGCCTCCACGGCCACCCCTTCATCGGCGTCGGACTGTCTGCCGTGGCGATCGCCGAGGCCCGCCGGGGCCAGTTCGATGCTGCGCTCGCGGCCGTCGACGAAGCCCGCGAGTTGGCGGTCGCGGCCCACACGATGGTCCACCCCGATTCGGTCCGCTACACGCTGCTGCAGGCGCAGATCTCGTGGTTCGCGAGCGACACCGCCACCGCCACAGTGATGCTCGCGCGCGCACTGGCGGCGATCCCCGAGCTGCCCGAGCGCGGTGACGAAGCGCTTCGACGCGCGCATCACCTCGGAGGATGGATCCAACTCGCCGCAGGTGACCTCGAGCGCGCTCGAGCGCATCTCGAAGCGCTGCGCGGCTTGCCGCCGGGCAGTGTGATGCACGGGATCGACCACGCGCGGAGCCTGCGTCGGCTCGAGGCGAGCCTCGCACTTGGCCAAGGCAAGCGCACCGACGCCGGCGCGGCAATGGCTCGAGCCGTCGCGGGCCCGGTCGAACCCCAGGACTTCGACGCCGCGCTCGAGGCCGCACTCGACGCGGCACTGCAGCGGCGCATCACCAGGCCAGGGCTTGCGCAGGCCCGCGAACCCGACACCGACAGCGACGACTACCGGCCGTCGCGCGAGCTGGCGGTGACCCATGCCGCGTTCGTGCGCACCTTCGCCGGGCTCGACACCATCGAGCCCACCTTGGCCACTGGCGTCGCCCGGTCGCCGGCCCGATAGTGGCGCCGCCGATGGCCGCACACCCCCTACTGACGCTGCCGGGCCCGCGTCCGTGGATCATGGCGCATCGCGGCGCGTCCGACCTCGCGCCCGAGAACAGCGTCGCGGCCTTCGCTCTGGCGATCGCGCATGGTGCCGACCTCATCGAGACCGATCTGTGGTTCCTCGACGACGGTGCCATCGCGTGCATGCATGACCGCAGCCTGCAGCGCACCACGGGCAGTTCCGGCTGGATCACGTCGGAGTCGCAGCGCTCGCTCGCGCGCCTGCGGCTGGTCGATCCGGCCGGTGGCGAGCACCGAGTTCCGCTGCTCGAAGACCTGCTCGCGGCGGTCCCGGCGGCGACGCCGGTGGTGCTCGAGCTCAAAGATCCGCGCTTCGCCGAGCCTGCGCGACTGCAGCGCCTGCTCGCGATCCTCGGGCCACGTGCGCTCGATCATGGCGTGGCTGTGATCGCGTTCGACCGCCGCGTGCTCGCGTCGATTCGCGCCCATGCGCCGGGACTGGTGACCGGACACATCTCCACCCGCGACCCACTGGGTGACCGTGCATGCGACCTGCTCGGCCCGTGGTGGCCGTTGTTGTACGCGAACCCTTGGTACGTTCAACGCGCCCACGCCTGCAACCAGCGGGTGTGTCCACTCGACCCCCATCTGCACCGCCATCTACCGCGGTGGCTGGCGATGGATGTCGACGCAGTCCTGACCAACGATCCGGGTGCGACGCGTCGAGCGATCGAACGGCTGCGGGCGGGCTAGCGGGCGACTTCGCGGGTCATCTCGATCATCGTGCGCCGAAAGCCGAGCTTGGCGAACAGCCGTTGGGCACCGGCATTTTGCTCTGCGGTCCACAACATGACGCGCGGCACGCCCTGGCCCGCCAGCCACTGCGCCGCGACGTCGAGGAGTCGGGCGCCAAGCCCCTGTCTGCGCTCGGACTCGACGACCGCGACGTCGTGAATGAACCCCGCGACATCGCGCAGTTCCTTCCAGGCCTTGCCCTCGATGGCGGCATAGACATACCCGAGCACGGTGCCACCACGCTCGGCGACGAAGATGGCTGCCGTGTCTTGCTCGAGCTGCTCGCCCAGGAAGCCCGCGTAGCCCTGCTGTGCGTGCTCGGCGGGCGCCATGAAGCGGCACGGATCGAAGTCGTGGTGCGCGCGCATGAGCAACGCGCCCAGCCGGCCCAGCACCGGCAGGTCAGCCGGCGCGGCACGGCGCACGATGATGTCGTCGTTCATGCGGCGATCGTACGCGCATTCGCCCGAGCGCGGGCCACGTAGCCCACGAGTCCGATCAACCGTCGTGGCGACGCATGCCCGCGGGGTCCCATCGCGCGGTTCCTGAGAGCACCGCACGAATGTCCTCGAGGTGGACGACGAGCTGCGGGCGATCGCCGCGGGCAACCAGCGTGAGCACGTAGCCGAACAGCGACTGCGGATGGGCACACGATGACCCGCCCTGCCGCTGGCCGACCGGACAGCGAACGCACTCGAACGCGACGTCGTCGCAAAGCGCGGCGCACAGCATCAGAGGATCGAAGCCATCAGGCCAATCATCCGAGTTCCACGGATCCCCCGCGCGAGCGACCAGCTCGCACAGACGCGCCCAGCCTTGGTCGGTTGCGACCAGCGCCTGCAGGCCGTCGAGCTGCGCGGCCGTGACGATGCGCGCGGTGGCTGGCCCGCCACCGCGTGCGCGAAACTGGGGAACGAGCACCGCGGCCGGGACCAGCCGCGGGCCCGGTGCCGGCGAGTTCGCGGGCCTCGCAGACCCGCCGAGCCGGCTGAGCAACTGCGCAAGCATGGCGACGCGGACTCTGCCACGAACCGCGCGCGCACTCCTCACCACCCTTGGATCGGCGTCCGCGGTCACGATCGGAGAGCTTCACGTCGATTTGCCGCGAGGCCGTCGGCGTGCGGGCCTCGCCAATTCGCCAGCGGCCGTGCGACCTTTGCCGCCGCGTGATCCGCCTCGACAACGTCGCCAAACGCCACGGCTCGCAGATCCTCTACATCGACGCGTCCATGGGCGTGTTCAAGGGCGAGAAGGTCGGCCTGGTCGGGCCCAACGGCGCCGGCAAGTCGACGATCTTCAGCCTGATCACGCGCGAGCAGTCGCCCGATGAGGGCACCGTGTCGGTCGATCGCGGCGTGACGATCGGCTACTTCGATCAGAACGTGGGCGAGATGTCCGGTCGCTCGGTACTCGCCGAGACGATGGCCGGCGCAGGTGAGATTTCAGAGCTTGGGCTCGAGCTCCACTCGCTCGAGGATGCGATGGCCGACCCCGCGAAGGTCGATCAGCTCGATCGGCTGATCGAGCGCTTCGGCGAGGTGCAACCGCGATTCGACGAGCTCGGCGGCTATCAACTCGAGGCCCGCGCGCGAGAGATCCTCGCCGGGCTGGGCTTCGATCCCGACGTTGCCGAGCGCGACGTCGGTGCGCTGTCCGGTGGCTGGAAGATGCGGGTGGCGCTGGCCCGGATCCTGTTGATGAATCCCGACGCGTTGCTGCTCGACGAGCCGACCAACCACCTCGATATCGAGTCGATCCTGTGGCTCGAGAACTTCCTGCGGGGGTTTGCCGGGGCCGTGATCATGACGTCCCACGACCGTGAGCTGCTCAACCGGCTGTGCAACAAGATCGTCGAGATCGATGGCGGCGAGATCACGACGTACTCGGGCAACTACGACTTCTACGAGCGCCAGCGCGACCTCGCCGCGACCCAGCACGAGGCCAGCTATGCCCGCCAGCAGGCCATGCTGGCCAAAGAGCAGGCCTTCATCGCTCGGTTTGCGGCGCGAGCCAGTCACGCCGCGCAGGTCCAGTCGCGGGTGAAGAAGCTCGACAAGATCGACAAGGTCCAGCCCCCGCGGCGCCGCAAGGTCGTCGAGTTCGAGTTTCGCAATCCCCCGCGGTCGGGTGACGACGTCGTGCGGCTCGAGAAGGTCTGCAAGCGCTACGGCCAGCGGGTGGTCTACGATGGATTCGACTTTTCGATCCGTCGGCTCGAGCGCTGGTGTGTGATGGGCGTCAACGGGGCCGGCAAGTCGACCTTGCTCAAGCTCGCCGCCGGCGAGGCCACCGTCGACAGTGGACGCGTGGTACCGGGTGCCAGCGTGAAGCTGGGTTACTTCGCCCAGCACGCGATGGAGCTGCTCGACCCCACATCGACCGTGCTCGGGCAACTCGAACACGACCACCCGCTGGCCGGAGGTGGCGCGCTGCGAAACCTGCTGGGCGCGTTTGGATTCTCGGGCGATGACGTCGACAAGCCCTGTCGGGTGCTCTCGGGGGGCGAGCGCGTCCGCGTCGTGCTGGCCACGATGCTGTTCGACCCGCCCAACTTTCTGGTGCTCGACGAGCCGACCAACCATCTCGATGTCGACACCAAGCACATGCTGACCCGGGCGTTGTCGACCTTCGAGGGCACGATGCTGTTCGTGTCGCACGACCGCCGCTTTCTCGGCGAGCTGAGCAACCGCGTGCTCGAGCTGGGCCCCGACGGCGCGCGGGTGTATGGCGGTGGGTATCTCGAGTATGTCGCCGAGTCGCACCACGAAGCGCCGGGGATGCGCTGACCCCTACCGCTTCCCCATGGCGCCCTGGGCGGTGCGCAGCCAGGTGCGCGCGCGCTCGAGTTCGTCCGCGCGGGCAGGTCCCGCGGCGACGAAGTGCTCCTGGGCTTGGTGACCAGCGGCCAGCGCTTGCTTAGCCTCACCGAGCGCCCACAGCGTCATCGCCAGGCTCAATTCTACGCGGCCGATCGTGGCCGGCTCGACCTCGGTGCTGCGCTGGATCACCAGGGCCCGCTCCAGTGCCTCGCGAGCCCCAGCGAGGCGCCCTGCCGCGAGCAAGGCCTCGCCAAGCTGAGCTTGCGACGTGCCGACATCACGGTGCTCGGCGCCCAGCGCCTCGGTGACAATCTCGATGCCCAGTCGCATCTCGGCAAGGCCGTCGTCGACCGCGCCCTGGCCCATGCGTACTTCGCCGAGGTTGACCAATACGACGCCCACGTTGGGATGGCGCTCGCCCAGTCGGCCGCGCCAGATCGACAATGCTGACGTGTATGCCGCCACCGAACCGGCCCCGTCACCGGTCGCCTGGGCCACTTCCCCGAGGTGAAGCAACGTCAGTGCGAGCTGGGGATGATCGGCGCCGAGTCGGCGCTCGCGGATCTCGGCGGCCCGACGCAGCAGTGGCCCCGCCTCGGCGTCAGCCCCGACCTGATGCAGCGCGGCACCGAGATTCGTCAAGTTGATCGCGACGTCGGCATGCTCGGGCCCCAACGCCGCCTCGCGCAGCGCCAGTGCGCGGCGATTGAGGGTCACAGCGTCCTGCGCCCGATCCTGCAGGCCGCGGGCCTCGCCCAGATTGGTCAACGCCACAGCGATGGCGACGTTGTCGGGGCCGTAAATGGCCTCGTCGATCGCCAACGACGCCTCGAAGGCTTCCACAGCCTCGGCGATCCGGCCGAGCTCGGCGAGCATGATTCCAGGTCGCTCAGCGAACTCGCTACCCTTGGGTGAATCTCGCCGAAGTGCTCGCGCTCGATCGCCAGGGCACGCTCGACCCCAGGCAGCGCCTCATCGGCGCGCCCAAGCCCCTGCAACGCGATCCCGCGGACGCTGAGCAACCGGGCGATTTCTGGATCCTGAGGATCGAGATTGGCCTCGGCGATCTCGAGTCCGTGGTCCGCGCTCGCCAAGGCACGCTGGGCTTCACCACCACTGCGCCACGCGTTCGACTCCGCGTAGTCCAGATCGATTGCCAGCATGAGGGGGTTGGCCAACGTCGACATCGCGCCGCGAGCCACGGCGCCCCAACGTCGCACGTCCTGGAGCTGATCCCCCGAGGTGCCGAGCTGGTCGATCAGTTCGATGGCGATCTCCGCGAGTGCCCACTGATCGCGCCCCGCGATTGCGGATTCGAGACCGCGCTCGAGCGCCGTTGCAGCGCCGGTGCGGTCACTGTTCGCGGACAGCACCCGCGCGCGTCGCCACTCGAATTGCGCCGTCGATGGTGCGTGTCCGAGCGCCTCGACCGCGGCGGCCGTAGCGTCGATCTCCAGCCGGGCGTCCGCGAAACGACCGCGGCCCAGCAACGTATCGACCCGCGCGAGCGCCCGTCCGACCTCATCGGCGCGCGCACGGCCGTGGGGATCGGTGGGTGGCTCCGACTGGGCATCGAGGGCGGCCACATCTGCGCAACGCTCGACCGTTGGTAGTCCGTCGAGCATGGCCATCGCGTGCTCCACGGTGTCGTTCTGGGCCTCGGCGAGCACATCGACCAGCGCGACGAACTCGCGCAGTCGCTGATCGAGGCAACGCCGCCGCCGATCGAGCTGCGAAGCGCTAGCGACGGTGGGCTTGCACAACTCGGCGCGCGCGGCTTGCCATGCGACGGCGCGCGCGTCGAGCAGCGGCACCACCGTGTCCGCGACGTGCCCAGCGTAGGCGAGTTCTGCGGCCCGCAAAGCGTCCGCGACAGTGGCCCGACGCTCGGCCGAGAACTCCGCGGCGATCGCAGCACCACCATCATCGCAGGCTTGCTCCACTGCGCCCGAGCGCACCCCCACCGCGAACGCGGCACTCGTGGCGACCACCGCGCCCGCTGCCCACGGCAGCCCGCGGCGCCACAGCGGTACTCGACCGATGGTCACCAGCAAGGCGTCCATCGACGCGAAGCGATCGTGCGCGGCACTCGACAGCCCGCGCTCGAGCGCCCGCCGGATCCGCTGGGGTATGTCGGAGCGCCCGGGTCGGAGGATCACGCCATCGACGACTGCGGTCGCCAGCTCGGCGAGGCTCTTGCCCGCGAAGGGGCGTGAGCCGTACAGGGCTTCCCACAGCGCGACGCAGAAGCTGAACTGATCGCTCTTGGCGTCGGGTGTGCCGCCCATGAGCTGCTCGGGTGCCATGTAGGCTGGCGTGCCCATCACTGCACCGGTGGCGGTCAGCGACGGACCCGGCAGCAGCTGCGCGCCCGAACCCCCGAGCAACGGCGGCGACAACGAGTGCAGCTCGTCTGCCCGGCGCGCGAGCCCGAAGTCCATGACCAACGGGCGCGGACCGGTCGCGACGAGCACGTTGTCGGGCTTGAAGTCGCGGTGGATCAGGCCCGCGGCGTGCGCAGCAGCGAGGCCACGCCCCGCGGCGAGGAACAGCTCGAGGATCTCTGCGAACGACCGCTGGCGCTCGCTCAGCCACTGGCCCAGCGAGGGGCCCTCGACGAGCTCCATCGCGATGTACACGCGATCGTCGACGGTTCCGACATCGTGAACGGCGATGACGTTGGGGTGAGACAGGCGCGCCATCGCCTGGGCCTCGCGGAGCATCCGCCCGCGCCCCAGCGTGCTGTCGGCAGCGCCCCCACCGATCAGCACCTTGATCGCGACGCGACGATCGAGCACGGGATCGAAGGCCGCATACACGACGCCCATGCCCCCACTGCCGAGCTTGGTGAGCACCTCGTAGCGACCCAGCCGCGAACCGGCGACCAGCGGAGCCCTCGACACCGTCGCGGCCTCACCGTCACCCGCCAGGGTGACCTGTGCGGCGTCCTCGAGGGTCTCCTTGCCCAGCACGTTCCGCCATCCTAGCGTTTCTGCCGCGCTGCGTAGGCGCTCTCGCCTATTCGCGACGCCGATGACGTCGGTGCCGCTTGCGGCACTTGGCACACTCGCATGCCGGCTGTTGGGCCACCGGTGCGATCGGCTCGGCGGGCTTCCACTTGAGCACCGGCGGCGACTTCGACGTGGGCTCCACCCGCGCTTTGGCCACCCGCGGCCCGGCGTTCTTCACATGCTCATCGAACCAACCCACGGTCTCGGCGAGCACGTGCTCGACCGACTCTCGCGCGATGTACCCGTGAGACTCGTGCGGCAACATGAGCAGTCGCGCGGTACCACCGGTGCCGCGCACGGCCTCGAACAACTTCTCGGACTGCAGCGGCACGGTGCCGGGGTTCGCGTCGACCTCGCCGTGGATGATCAGCAGCGGTTCGTCGATGCGGTCGGCGTGCAGCAGCGGTGACAGCCGCAGATAGCTCTCGGGGGCGGCGTACAGGCTGCGGCGTTCGTTCTGAAAGCCAAACGGTCGGGTGGTGTGGTTATACGCGCCGCTGCGGGCGACTCCCGCGCGGAACAGGTCGGTCCATGCCAGCAGGTTCGCAGTCATCAGCGCGCCGTGGCTATGCCCGAGCACCCCGACGCGATCGCGGTCGGTGACCCCAAGCTCGACCGCCTTGTCGATCGCCGCCTCGGCGTTGGCTTCGATCTGCTCGAGAAACGTGTCGTAGGCGGTCTCGCTGGGGCCGACCACGGGCATCGCGACCTCATCGAGCACGACGTAGCCTGCCAGCGCCAAGAAGACCGGCGAGGCCCCGACGGCCGTGGTGAACTCGTGGGGCGAACCGCTGATCTGGCCGGCGTTGCTGGCCTCGGTGTAGTCGAGCGGATAGGCCCACAGCACAGTGGGCATCGGTGTGCCCGGCACGTAACCAGGGGGCAGATACATCGTGAACGACAGCGGGACACCATCGGCGCGCTTGTACTTGACCACCTGCTTGGTGAGCCGCCGCAGCTGCGGCGCGGGATCTTCATAGGCGGTCAACGTGCGCCCCTGAATGTTCATCACCATCTCGCCCTCGAGGGCCTTGTTCGGGCCCGAAATCACGGTCTGCAGGACGAGGTTCGAGGGTGACGTCTCGGCCTCTCGTCGGGTGAAAAATGTCTTGGCGGCGATATCAGACCACCCGGCGAACGACTCGTGGAGATCCTTCGGCGAGCGAAACCATCGCTCGGTCGCGAGGGTATCGAGCGTCATGCGATCGAGAAACGGTCGATCGCCCTGGGGCGACGCGCCTGGGCCGGCCAAGAAGATCGCGCCCTCATGCACGCGCACCACCCCGCGACCGTTGGGAAGCACGCGAAAGATCGGAGACCCCGGATCGCCATAGCGATCGTCGTAGCTGCGATCCCACACCAGCCTGGCCGAACTCGTCGGGGACTCGACGTCGACCAGCGTGGTCCTGGTGCGGTGCTTGTCGCTGTCGATCTCGAGCACCATCGCCCGCTTGCCATCTTCGAGCCAGTAGATGCCGGCAAAGCGCTGCGTGGTTTCCAGCCACGGGGTCGGCGCTTGTCCGATGACCCGGCTGACGATGCGATCGTGCTTGTCGACCTGCTTGTAGGTGTCCCCGCCGTCGAGTGCCTCGGTCCACATCAACGTCGCGGGTGCCGTCGGGCGCCAGAAGAAGCCACGCGCGCCCGTGCGCACCCCGTTGACGGGGACCTTGTCCGCCAGCGGCACGCTCGCCAGGGTCTCGAGTCGCTTGCCCCGCAGATCCCACAGCTCGACCTCGTGGGGAAATCGCCCGAACGGCCGCGTGAGCGAGTACGGCCGGACGATCCGTGACACCAGCAAGTGCCGGCCATCGGGCGAAGCGTCGGCATCCATCAGGACCGAAGGCGCGCCGATCTTGCGCACACGGCCGCGGACATCCACCGTCGCGAGCTGGGTCGTCGCGTAGTACTCGAACAGATCGGCATCGTGGGGGCTTCGCAGCAAATCGCGGGCCTCGTACGTGCTGCTCGGAACGGTGCCGCGACCACTGGCCTCCATGCGCGGCCCGGTCGGCGCGCGTGGCGGTAGGGGTGGGCCCTTGCGCGGCGGCACCAGCCGCACCAGCAACGTCTCACCGTCGGGCATCCAGGTCACGGCGTCCCCGAGCATCGGATTGAGCGCGACGCCGGGGATCTTGCGGGCCTTGGCGGAGGCCACGTCGAGGATCCACAGCTCGACGCTCCGCGCGGTGACATTGGTCAGCGCGACTTTGGTGCCCAGTGGGTTCCACGCCACGTCATCGATGCGTGCGCCCGCGGGCAACGCGATGCGGCGCTCCACACCGTCGGGCATGGCCCGCAGGCCGAGCTCCACGATGTGGCGCCCGCCATGCAGGGCGTTGTTGCTGGGGTCGACGCGCACGCCCGCGAGCTTCAGCACAGGCGCCGCGAGCTCTTCGATGGGCGGATACAACGCCGTGCGCATCAACAACAGGTGCTTCGCGGTCGGGTCGAGCCACATCCCCGGAGCGGGCTGGGCATCGAGGACGGCGCGGATCTCAGCCGGCGCCTTTTGATAGTCGTCCGCCGGCGTGGCCGCGAGCCCGAGCCCGGGCGCCGCAACCACCGGTGCCAAGCCCAGCACAAACCCGAGAACCCGAGCGATGCGACCAAGAGTGCGAGCGAGCCGGACGGAGGCGAGCATGTGCCCGCATCAAAGCAGACCCACAGCGATGGGTCCAGGCAACTCTCGTCACCCGAACCCCCCGTGTGGCGGTCGGTGTGGTCGTTGGGTGGCTGACGCTGCGAGTCAGACGAACAGCGACGGATCCAGGCAGCTCTCGTCACCCGACAGCACGGTCTTGGCAGAGGCCGTCGCCCGCGGCAGCAGGTGGCTGACGTAGAAGTCGAGGTTGAGCAGCTTGCCCTTGAGCAGCTGGCCTCTGCGCAACGGGGTCTGGGGGTCGCCCGCGAGCAATCGTTTGGCCACCCGCGCCTGCTCGAGGGCCTCGAACGCCAGCAGGATCACGCCGAAGGTCTGCAGGAACGGCACCGCGTAGATGAACGCGCCGTCGACGTTGCCGCCGCCCGCCGTCTTGCCCAGATGCATCGCGCAGGCCCCGAGCTGACCGACCGCCTTGCCGATCGCCTCGGACTGGCCGACGAAGCCCTCGGCAGTCGCCGCCGCGAGGTCGGCCTGGGCCTCGGCCATCCACGCCATGAACAGCGCGCCACCTTGCGCACGCAGCTTGCGGCCGACGAGATCGAGCGCCTGGATCCCGTTGGTGCCCTCGTAGATCGATTGAATCTTCGAGTCGCGCACCAGCTGCTCGACGGGGTATTCGCCGATGTAGCCATACCCGCCATAGACCTGCACCGCGAGCGCCGCCATCTCGAAGCCGAGGTCGGTGCAGTGGGCCTTGAGGATCGGAATCACCAACTCCTGACGCTGCTCGCACTTGATGCGCTCGGCCTCGTCGGCGGTGTTGCGGGCAACGTCGTGGAGAAAGACCATGCGAATGACCGCGGCGCGGGTGGTCTCGGCGACGACTTTGAGCGTCATCAGCATGCGCCGGACATCCGGATGC
>CANLQR010000114.1 GCA_947492135.1 Deltaproteobacteria bacterium
CCTTGGGTGCCGCCGTAGGTGGCACCGAGGCCGAGGCGGAGTCGCGGCGAACCCAGGCCCACGCGGGTGCCGACGCGTCGTGTCCACCACGAGCCCATGCCGCCCTCGATCCGGGCGCCTTCCGAGGAGGCGCTGACCAGATCGATCGCGCCGCCCAGCGCCGACGCTCCGTACGCGATGGGCACGTACCCGCGATGGATCTCGACGCGCGAGATACCGTCGATCGGGACCTCGCCGGTGTCGACCAATCCGGCCATGCTGCTGCCCAGCGGCACGCCATCGAGGAACATGCCGACCTGTTGGGGCGCGCTGCCGCGGATCGAGACCGCACCGAACTGCCCGAGGCCTCCGAGCGAGCGGACGTGCACGGCCGGCGCCGCGGCCAGGGCTTGGGCGAGACCGTCGCGCGGGGCCGTGGTGTGCGGACCCTCGAGATCGATCACGGTGACGAACCCGGGCGAGCGCCGAGCGGCGTCGCCCGACGCTGGCTTGGGGCGGACGACCGTCCGGTAGGGCGCGCGCGTGGGTTCCTCCGCCTGAGGCGGATCGTTGGAGGGCGCCGCCGCGAGACCAAGGGTCGCCGCGATGGCCACGTGGGTCGTGGGCACGAGCAAGGGCGAGAAGACTCCCGTCTCACCAAGTCGAAAGAACCCCCGTCCACGTTCAAATGGGTGAGGAGGTGATCGCGGCAGGTTTCCTGACTTGACGGGTCGTCCTACTGGCGGCGCCTTCCCAGGTGATCCGATCGCTCGGTCATCCCAGTGGCCTTGATTGCCGCCCTCGTCACCGTTCACAGTGGCGGGAGCCGTGTCGGACTTTCACCGACTTCCCTCGCAACTTCGCGCCGCGACACCCTTTGGGGAACAAAAAGTGTCGCGCTCGCGAGCGCGTCCGCAATGCTGATCAAAGAATTTTCAGGCAGCTTTGTCACACGGGTCGGACGGTGTCGGCGGTGGGAACCGTCGACGCGAAGGACATCGTGCGCCATGCCATTGGGCCGCGCGGCGGCGTCGCTGTCAAGCGGCCAGCCGCGGACGGCGACTTTGCCATCGTCGGACGGCGACTTCTGACGCAGCAGCGATGGGCTCGCGGTGCGTCGACCCGGCGCGGGTGTTTCGCTCGCGTGAATGATCGGATAACCTGCGAGAACTCGGAGCCGCACGCCATGCTCGATTTTCCCATCGGAGAACTCATCACCCCCGAGGAGCAAGTTGCCGTCGCACGCGCGGTCGCCATCATGGCGTCGCGTGACGATCAGGTCTCCGACAGCGAGCGTCACTTCGTCGAAGAGCTGATGGGGCAGATGATGCTGCTCCCCGAAGAGCGGGATATGGTGCGCAAGGAGTTCTCCGCGCCGTCGGACCTGCTTCGCGTCGCGAAGGCCGTGCGTCACCGCGAGGCCCGCATCTTCCTCTTCTATCAAGCGGTCTGCGCGGCGATGGCGGACAACAAGCTCGTCGATGGCGAGCTCGACGCGCTGCTCGAGCTTGCCGGTTCATTCGAGTTCGATAGCGAGGTGGCGCGGCGGTTCATCCGCTGGGTGCAGGACAGCCTCGAACTTCGCGAGCGTGGTCAGCAGATTCTCGTCGAGATGTGAGAATCCCCGCTGCAGGGGCCCAACCGACCGTCGCTGCCGCAAATCGCTGGCGAAGTGGCGCCGTGCTTGCACAAGCCGGTGTAGGTCGACATACTGCGCCCGCATGGCACGCGTCACGGTCGAGGACTGCCTCGCGCGAATTCCGAATCGGTTCGCGCTCACAATTCTGGCATCTCGCCGCGGTCGCGCACTTTGCGAGGGCCGAGGTCGCGCGATGGTCGAGTGCGACAACAAGGAGGGCGTCACCGCCCTGCGCGAGATCAGCGATGGTCGCGTCCGTTTTCGCGAAGATGTCGCGGCGGCAATGCGCGACTTCATCGAGGAACAGCGCCGCCAGCTCCGCGTGACAGCGGGCGAGCACACGTTTCTCGAGGCCGCCTCGCTGCGCGCCCTCGAGGACGAAGACTCCGACGACGAGGTCGAGGAGGTCGATGTCGACGAGCTGCAGACCGATCCGGAGGCGCTCAACAAGCAGGCTGCCGGCGCGGATGACGATGCCGTCGATGCTCCCCCCGGCGAGGATGCCGACGCCGAGGACACCGGATTCCCCGACGACGACCTGCCCGAAGAGGCTGCCGATATCGAGGCACCTGGGCTTGGCGATGACGATGCGTCGTCCGGCGACGACGACGATTCGGACGCCGCCCCCGACGACGAGGAGTGATCGTGCGGTTCTGGGCCGTGCTCGTACCGTGGGTTCTGCTTGCGGTGGACGGCTGCGGTGATCGATCGCCGCCGGCGCTCTGGCCCGAGCCACCGCCTCCTGCGTTGGCCGTGCCGATCGGTGTGGAACCTACGGAGACGACCACCCCCGAGCGGTCCGCGCCACAACGGGCCGAGCCCACAGAGCTGGCGCCGCCCAAGGCCGCGACGCCTGACTCGACGGATCCTGCGCCGGCCAAGCCTGATCCGACCAAGCCTGATCCCAAGCCGACCCCCGCCGCCTCCGCCGGCTCGCGCCCTTCCTAAAGCCGACGCGTACCGTCGGCGCGCCCCGCCGTCGAGGCGCTGCCGCGCCGTGCCGAGCCCGTGGTAAGCACGCGCGAGGTGGCCCAGTTGCGCAAAGTCCTGGTCGCGAATCGAGGCGAGATCGCACGTCGGGTGTTTCGAACGTGTCGGGAGCACGGCTTGGGCACCGTCGCGGTGTACAGCGACGCCGACCGTGATGCCCTCCACGTGCTCGAAGCCCACGAGTCCGTGCATATCGGACCCGCCGCCTCGCGGGACAGCTATCTGCGGGTCGAGGCAATCATCGACGCCGCCCGGCGCACCGGCGCCGACGCGATCCATCCCGGCTACGGGTTCTTGTCGGAACGCCCCGCGCTCGCTGCGGCGTGTCAGGACGCGGGCATCATCTTCGTCGGGCCGCCCGCGGCCGCGATGGACGTGATGGGCGACAAGGTTCGCGCACGCAAGGCGATGACCGCCGCAGGAGTGCCGGTCGTACCCGGTGTCGAAGACGTACGCGACGCCCAGCAGGCCGAGTCGATCGCCGACGAGATCGGCTTTCCGATCATGATCAAGGCCAGCGCGGGCGGTGGTGGCAAGGGCATGCGCGTGGTTGCGGATCGCCAGGGCGTTCGCGCTGCGTTCGAATCGGCACAGCGCGAGGCCGAGGCCGCGTTCGGAGACGGGCGGGTGTTCATCGAGCGCGCGATCCTCAGCGCGCGCCACGTCGAGATCCAGCTCATGGCGGACGCCCATGGCAACTGTGTGTCGCTGGGCGAGCGCGACTGCTCGGTCCAGCGCCGGCACCAGAAGGTCATCGAGGAGTCGCCGAGTCCGAGCCGCTGGATGGACGACACCCTGCGACGCACCATGGGTGACGTCGCCGTTCGGGCAGCGAAGGCGGTGGGGTACCGCTCGGCCGGGACCGTCGAGTTTCTCTTCGAGGAGACCGACCGCGGTGCGCACTTTTATTTTCTCGAGATGAACACCCGGTTGCAGGTCGAACACCCGGTGACCGAGCTGGTGTGCGGCCGCGACCTGGTCTGGGATCAGCTGCGCGTCGCTGCTGGCGAGCCGCTGGGCTACACGCAGGATGAGATCGTGCGTCGCGGCCACGCGCTGGAGTGCCGCATCTACGCCGAGGATCCGGTGACGTTTCTCCCGCGTCCGGGGCGAATCACCACGCTGCGCTGGCCCGAGGGCGCGCACGTTCGGGTGGACGCCGCGGTCACCGGCGGCAGCGAGGTCTCCACGCACTACGATCCGATGATCGCCAAGCTCGCCACGTGGGGTCGAGATCGGGCGGAGGCCATCGGCCGCATGCGCCGCGCCCTCCACGAGACGATCGTGCTGGGCGTCGAGACCAACATCGCGTTGCACCTGCGGATCTTGGATGAGCCCGATTTCTGCGCCGGGACTTCCGTCACGACGCGGTACCTCTCGGAACATCCGCATGTGACCGAGCCCACGCCAGCGGCCAGCGATGACCTCAGCGCGGCCATCGCTGGGGCCGTTGCAGCCGCGGTCGCAGCGCGCATGGCAACGTCCCAAGACGCGGCGCACTCGCGTGATGCCGAGCACTCGCCCGGCGCGGCGTGGGCCGAGTCAGCACGATGGCGACGGCAGTGATAACCTGCACGACCGGAAGTCAGTCGCGACGCTTTCGCGTTCGCGCTGTACGTGGCAAAGGACCAACGCCATGCGACCGGGCCGAACGAAGCGAACGAAATTCATCTTTGTGACCGGCGGCGTCGCTTCGTCGCTGGGCAAGGGACTGACCGCGGCCTCGATGGGCGCGCTGCTCGAGAGTCGCGGCCTGACGGTCGGGCTCCAGAAGCTCGATCCCTACCTCAACGTCGATCCCGGCACGATGAACCCGACCCAGCACGGGGAAGTGTTCGTCACCGACGACGGCGCCGAGACCGATCTCGATCTCGGTCACTACGAGCGCTTCGTGTCGCACCGCATGACGCGGCACAGCAACTACACCTCGGGTCAGATCTACGAGTCCGTGATCCGCAAGGAGCGGCGCGGCGAGTACCTGGGCCAGACGGTCCAGGTCATTCCCCACGTGACCAACGAGATCAAAGAGGCGATCAACGCGGCCACCGACGGCGTCGACGTGCTCATCGTCGAGATCGGCGGCACGGTGGGGGACATCGAGAGCCTGCCCTTCCTCGAAGCGATTCGTCAGCTACGCCTCGAGGTCGGTCGCGAGAACTCGGTCTTTGTGCACCTCACGCTGCTGCCGTACATCGCCACCGCCGGCGAGCTCAAGACCAAGCCGACCCAGCACTCGGTGATGAAGATGCGCGAGATCGGCATCCAACCCGATTTGTTGGTGTGCCGCAGCGATCAGAAGATCGATCGCGCGACCCGTGACAAGATCGGTCTGTTCACCAACGTGCAGCTCGATTGCGTGATCCCGCTCGAAGACAAAGCGACGATCTACGAGGTCCCACTCGCGCTTCACGAAGCCGGGCTCGACGACAAGCTGTGTGAGCTGCTCAACATCTGGAGTCGCGATCCGCAGCTCGAACAGTGGCAGCGCATCGTCGAGAACATCCACTCGCCCAAACAGCGGGTGAAGATCGCGATGGTCGGCAAGTACGTCGACCTCACAGAGTCCTACAAGAGCCTGTCCGAGGCGCTCGTGCACGGTGGGCTGCCCAGCGCGGCGGCGGTCGACATCACCTACGTCGACAGCGAGGAGATCGTGGTGCGAGGGGCGGCCAAGCTGCTGCGGGGTTTCGCGGGGGTCTTGGTCCCCGGCGGCTTCGGCAAGCGTGGCAGCGAAGGCAAGATCGAGGCGATCCGCTACGCCCGCGAGAACCGCATCCCTTTCCTGGGCATCTGCCTGGGCATGCAGATGGCGGTGGTGGAGTTCGCCCGCGACGTCGCGGGACTCCCCGCAGCACAAAGTGCCGAGTTCGCGCCCGATGCGGCAGACAAGCTCATCGACATCATGGCCGACCAGGCCGAGGTGCGCGATCTCGGGGGAACGATGCGCCTGGGCGCGTATGAGTGCCAACTCGTCGCCGGCACGCTGTCGGCGAAGATCTACGGGACTCCGAAGATCTTCGAGCGACATCGACACCGCTACGAGGTCGCCAATGACTATCGCGGGCGACTCGTCGCGGCGGGGCTCGTGCTCTCGGGTCTATCGCCCGACGGACGCTTGGTGGAGATGATCGAGCTGCCGACCGCGGTTCATCCGTTCTTTGTCGGTTGTCAGTTTCATCCCGAATTTCGCAGCCGACCGACGGCGCCCCATCCATTGTTCTCCGCGTACATCTCGGCGGTGATCGAGTACTCGCGCTCGCAGGTCTGATCGCTTCGCGCCGCGGAGCCTCGCGCGGTCACGGCCGGGGCGTGGCCCCGATCCGCGGGCGAACACGACAGCCCGTTTGGCGTCGCACCATGACCGACCCGAGATGTCCACACCTGGACCTGCTCCTGGCGAAAGTTACCGTGCATCGGGTTGGCCCCGGCGACGGGGGGCCACTTTAGGCGCCCGCTCGCGGGCTCAACCGCGGCCCACTCGCGGCCGACCGATCGCTTGCCTAGGCCCCGCCGCTTGGGTGCCAACCCTGCTATGCTTCGCTCACCTCGGAGATCTTGACCGCTCATGGCCCTCAATATGCGCCAAGAGCTGCGGATGAGTCAGCAGCTGGTGATGACACCGCAGCTGCAGCAGGCGATCAAGCTGCTGCAACTCTCGCGGATGGAGCTGCAAGACCTCGTTCGTGGCGAGCTGCTCGAAAACCCGCTGCTCGATGAGCAGGGGGAGCTCGGCGGCACTGCCGACGAGCCGGTGTCGTCGGTCGAGATGCAAGATGGCATCGAGATGCAGCGCGACGAAGGTGCCGATCGCACAGCGACGGACAATCGCGAAGAACTCAAGGTCGACGACGGCCCCAAGGAAAACTTCGACTGGGAGGCGTATCTCGAGAACAACGCCTACGCGCCCCCGACCAGCACGGGGGTTCGCGTCGAGAACGATGATCTGCCCTCGCTGGAGGCCACAGCCTCGCGGCCGGAGACCCTCGCGGACCACTTGATGTGGCAGATCCGTCTGTCGACCTTCTCGGCTGTCGAAGAGGACATCGCGGAGTACATCGTCCGCTCGCTTTCCCCCGCCGGCTACATGCGCGATCAGACAGTGCCACAGATCGCAAAGCGGTCGGGCTACTCGTGCATGCGGATCGAAGAGGTCCTGCGCAAGGTCCAGAACCTCGACCCCACCTCGATCGCCGCGCGCAATCTCGGCGAGGCGCTGTGGATTCAGATCAACCACCCCGACGACCCGATTCAGGATCCGCTGGTGCGGGCGCTGGTAGCGAAGCACCTCGGCAACCTCGAAAAGCGGGCCTATCAGGCCATCGCCCGCGACACCGGTGAGACGGTCGAGGAGGTCTACGAAGCCGCCAAGGTCGTGCTCGCACTCGAGCCCCGGCCCGCACGGGCGTATGCCTCCGAGGAGCCGCAGTACATCGTCCCCGACGTGTACATCGCCAAGATCAGCGAAGAGTACATCGTCACGCTCAACGACGACGGCCTGCCCAAACTGAAGATCAGCGGGTTCTACCGGGGCGCGATGGGCTCCAGTCAGAAGGCCAAGGAGTACATCACCGAGCGTCTGCGCTCGGCGCAGTGGCTCATCCGCTCGATCCAGCAGCGCCAGCGGACGATCCTGAAGGTCACCAAAAGCATCCTCAAGTTCCAGCGCGACTTCTTTGATCGCGGAGTCGAGCACCTCCGGCCGCTGATCCTCAAGGACGTCGCCGAGGACATCCAGATGCACGAGTCGACGGTCAGTCGCGTGACCACGAACAAGTACGTGCACACGCCCCAGGGCATCTTCGAGCTGAAGTACTTCTTCAACGCAGGGATCAGCCGGAGCAACGGCGACGACCTGGCGTCGGAGGCGGTCAAGACCAAGATCAAGCAGCTGATCGACAACGAGGACAACTCGCACCCCTCCAGCGATCAGCGCTTGGTCGAGTTGCTGAAGGCGGATGGCATCGACATCGCGCGACGAACTGTCGCGAAGTATCGCGAGCAGCTCGGCGTGGCATCGAGCAGCAAGCGGCGCCGTCTGTTCTGACGCGCACGCGAGCGAACTGCCTATTGAATTGGACAAGGAACGGGGGCACGAAGCATGCGCCGTGAGGTCTGGGTCGAAGTCGGGCAACTCCTTGCGGAGGGACAACAGGGCCCCCTGCAGCTCGGCGTGCTGTCCAACTGGGGCGGCATGGAGCGCCGCATCGCGCGGCCGCGGATCCAGAAACCCGGGCTCGCGCTTGCGGGCTTTACCAAGCACGTCTATCCCGATCGCGTGCAGGTGCTCGGGCTCACCGAGATCGACTTCTTGCTGACGCTCGGTGCCGCTGCCGCAGCCCAGGCGGTTCGGGTGTACCTGGCCAAGGACCCGTGCGTGCTGGTCGTGACCCGCGGCCTCGAGCCGCCCGAGGAGTTGATGGCGGCGGCGCGCGAAGGCGGCGTGCCGGTGCTGGGCTCCCCGCTGATGAGCTCGACTTTCATCTCGCGGATCACTCGGCGGCTCGAGGAGCTGTTGGCCCCGACCGCCAGCATCCACGGGGTGCTGGTCGACGTCCTGGGTGTCGGGCTGTTGTTGATCGGGCGCAGCGGCGTGGGCAAAAGCGAAGCTGCGCTGGATCTGGTGCTCAAGGGGCATCGCCTCGTTGCGGACGACGTCGTCGAGGTTACAGTGCGTCCTCCCGACACCGTCTGGGGCGCGGCGAACGATCTACACCAGCATCACATGGAGATCCGGGGGATGGGCATCCTCAACATCACGCATCTGTTCGGGGTCGCGGCGGTCCGCGACAACAAGAAGATCGAGGTGGTGGTCGAACTCAGTGAGGTCGACGAGGGCGACTACGACCGGCTCGGCACCGAGGGGCAGGTGTGGCCCATCCTCGGCGTCGACGTGCCGCTGGTGCGCATTCCGCTACGACCGGGCCGAAACATCGCGTCGTTGATCGAGATCGTGGCCCGCAACCAGCTGCTCAAGTACCGCGGCCATGACAGCGCGCGTGAGTTCCAGGAAAAGATCAACGCTCGAATCCTTGCCAACAGCGCCGCTACGGGCACCGATTGGACGTCCGAGCCGATGCACCCGGGCGCGTCTGGCATCATCCCCATGACGGAGGTTGAGTGAGATGCGAATGGTGATCATCTCCGGGCTCTCCGGTGGCGGCAAGTCGACGGCCCTGCGGGCGCTCGAGGATCTGGGCCGTTTCTGCGTGGACAACTGCCCGATCCCGCTGTTGCCCGATCTCGTCGCACTGGTGCAGGGCGCCGATGCCAACCGATCGATCGCGGTGTGCGTCGACGCCCGTGACACCGACCACTTGGTCTCGTTCGAAGAGGTCTGCACCCGGCTCGAGCAGGCCGGGGTCAAGATCGATGTGCTGTTTGTCGAGGCTGCGCGTGAGGTCCTGGTGCGTCGCTACGCCGAGACCCGGAGAATGCACCCGATGGGTGAGCTTCCAGAGGCCATCGACCGCGAGCGGACCGCACTTTGCGCGGTGCGGGCGCGGGCCACCACGACGATCGACACCAGCACTTGTAGCGGACGTCAGCTGCGCCAGATGGTCCGGGATCGCTACGCCGACGGCGACGCGCTGCGGCTGGTCTTGCAGTCATTCGCGTACAAGCGCGGCGTGCCCAGCGAGGCCGACATGGTGTTCGACTGTCGGTTTCTCACCAACCCGTTCGATGACCCGACCTTGAGGCCGTTGTCGGGGCTCCACGAGCCGGTGTCGAAGTTCGTCCTGGGTCAGCCCGATGCGGTCGAACTGCTCGACCGTGTGGAGCAGTTGATTCGCTTTGTCGTGCCCCGCGTCGCCGCTGAGGGCCGATCCCATCTGACGATTGCAATCGGCTGTACGGGTGGCCAGCATCGCTCGGTGTCGCTGGTCGAGGAACTCAAGCGCCGCCTGGCCGAAAACTTCGTCGTGCGCGCCCTGGTGCGCCACCGCGATGTGGGGAGAGCGTCATGAACGAGGGTGCACCGATCGGTATTGCGGTTGTGGGTCATGGCAGCACAGCCAGTACGCTGCTCGCGGCCGCGCGTGGCATCGTGCGGACTGGCGTTCTCGACGGCGTCATCGCCATCGACGCCGGCCTCGGCGAGACGCCGACGTTTTCCGAGGCGATGTGCAATGCGATCGTCAAGGCCGATCGCGGCCGTGGGGTGGTCGTGCTGGTGGATCTGTTCGGGGCGAGCCCGTGCAAGTGCGCGCAGCGGGAGGGCGTCGGGCATCCGATGGTCGTCGTGTCGGGTCTGTCGCTGGCGATGCTGCTCAAGCTCACGGGGCTCGATCGCACCCGACTCGCGCTGGGCGAGATTGCCGAGGCCTGCGCCGAGGCGGGCCGACGCGCGGTCGGGATCAACCAAGCACCTTGCGCCGAGCTGGCGCCGAGCGAGGGCCGATGAGTGACGAAGTGCGTGGCACGTTGGTGATCGTCAACAAGCTCGGCTTGCATGCTCGGGCGGCGAGCAAGTTCGTCACGTTGGCCAACCGGTTCGACGCTGACGTGTTCTTGGGCGTGAACGACCGCGAGGTGAACGCCAAGAGCATTCTGGGCGTGATGATGCTGGCCGCGAGTCGGGGCACGCAGGTCGCACTGCGCTGCGCAGGTACCGAGGCCTCGCAGGCCTATGAGGCCCTGTCGACGCTCGTGGCCGGTGGATTCGGAGAGACGTGACAGAGTCTGGACACGACGGCGCTCGCCCGCGGCGAACGTCGGAGTCGTCGGTCATCGCTGGGCCTGGCCAACAGCGGCTTGTGCTCGGCGGTACGGCGGCCAGCCCAGGTGTCGGTATTGGCCGCGCATATGTGATCGATCCGCGGCGCTTTCACGTGCCCCGGCGTGAAATCGCGATCTCAGAGGTCGACTCCGAGGTTGGGCGCTTTGTCGAAGGGCTCGGCCGGACCCACGATCACCTCGAGGCGATCAAGAATCGGTTGCCGCACGGCGAGCATCGCCAGATCCTCGAGGCCCAGCAGATGATGCTGCGCGATCCCGACCTCACGACCAGGGTCGAGGAGCTGATCCGCGGGGAGCATGTCAGCGCGGAATGGGCGGTCGATCGGGTTGCCACCGAGATCCGCGAGACCCTCGAGCGCGCCGACGATGGCTACTTCCGCGAGCGTGGCAGTGACATCGCGTTCCTGGCCGAGCGCGTCCTGCTCCAGCTCAGTGGTGAGGAGGCCGGCGAGATCCTGCCGCCGCCTGGGTCGATCGTCATTGCCCGCGACTTGAGCCCTGCGGACACTGCCGAGCTCGCTCGCGCTCAGGTGGTGGGCATCGTCACTGCGGGTGGAGGGCAGACCTCCCACAGCGCCATCATGGCGCGCTCGCTCGAGATCCCCGCGGTGGTCGGCGTGGAGGACATCCTCTCGCATGTTCAGTCGGATGACATGGTCATCGTCGATGCCATCGAAGGCGTCGTCATCGTCAGACCCGATGCTGCCGAGCTCGAGCGCTGGCAGAACGTTCGCACGCGCTATGAGGTCTTCGAGGACCGTCTACAGCGCGAACACGGGCTGCCGGGGATCGCCCGTGACGGCACCCATATCGTGCTGCGGGCCAATGTCGCCCTGGAGGCCGAGGTGGCTTCAGCGCGGTTCCACGGGGCCGAAGGCGTCGGGTTGTACCGCACCGAGTATGCGTACATGGATCGGGATACGGCGCCGACGGAGGAGGAGCACTATCGCAACGCGAAACACGTGCTGCATCGATTCGCGCCGCACCCGGTGGTGTTTCGAACGTTCGATCTGGGCTCGGACAAGCCGACACGTCTGGTCCGCTACGCGGAGCGTGAGCACAACCCTGCGATGGGCATCCGTGCCCTTCGCCTGGCGCTGCGCGAACGCGACATGTTCTTGTGTCAGCTGCGGGGTCTGTTGCGCGCGGCCGTTCATGGGCCTCTGCGCATCATGTTGCCGCTGGTCAGCGGCGTGTCCGAGCTGCGTGAAGCCCTTGCAGTGATCAACCAGGCCCGGGCTGCGCTCGCCGAGGAGCGCGTCGCTCACGATTCCGAGGTGCCGGTCGGCATCATGATCGAGATGCCCTCCGCGGCGCTGGTGGCCGATTCGTTGGCAAAGTATGTGGACTTCATGAGCATCGGGACCAACGATCTCATTCAGTACACGCTGGCGATCGATCGCACCAACGATGAGGTTGGCTATCTGTACCGCCCCCTGCATCCGGCGATTCTGCGGCTGGTGCATCGAGTCAGCGCCGCCGGCAAGGCTGCGGGCGTGAGCGTCAGCCTGTGTGGCGAAATGGCTGCAGACCCGCGCTACACCTGGGTTCTGGTCGGTTTGGGCGTCCGCGAGTTGAGCATGCATCCGTCGGCGATCCCGGTGATCAAGAGCATCATCCGGGGGTCGACATTGTCCGAGATGGAGGCGCTGGCGCGCGAGGTGCTCGATGCGGAGGACGCCGACGAAGCCGAACGGCGTGTGCTCGAGATCATGGAGTCGAAGTTCCCCGAGCATCTGCTGCACGGCGGCGGACAGCGCCTCGTGGCGGAGACTCGGCCGCGTCGCGTCCGCGAGGACGGCGGATGACTCGTACGGTCTGGCCCACGCCTGATCGCTCGCGGCTCGTGGACGTGGGTGGCTTGCGCGTGTTCGTCACCGACGTGGGGCCCGAGTGCGATCTGCCACTGGTGCTGCTGCACGATGTGCTGACCTGCGGCCACGCGTTTGCGGCGCTGCTGGAAGGTTTGCCCGCAGACCGGCGCTATCTGGTGGTCGATTTGCCCGGGTGTGGTGAGAGTGACCGGCCCGATCCGGCGGCGCTCGATCACCACAGCATCGAGCGGCTCGCCGAGGTCGTGAACCTGGCCTTGGCGTCGACGGGTGTTGCCCGCTACGAGGTCTTGGGGCAGGGCTTCGGCGCGCTGGTGGCGATGGCCATGGCCTCGCAGACGGCCGCGGGTGGGGACGCCGGCGAGCGCGGGGTGGTCAGGGTCATCGCCGTCGGCGTGCCGCGCAGCGGTGCGCATCTCCCCCACGAGATGCGCCTGGCCGGGCTACCCGCGGTGGGTCCGCTGGCGTTTGCGCGCGCCTATCGTCGCGTCGACCTCGAGCGCACGCTGGCTCGTTGGCACGCAGACCCGCGGACCGTCGAGCGCCTCGCGGTCGACGTCTACTGGGATCGGCTGGGACGTGCCGGCGGCATGGCTGCTGCGTGCGACATGTTGCTGCAGCTCGAGCGGGGCCCGCAGATCGGCGAGCGTTTTTCCCACAGCGGTGTCGCGGCGCTGTTGGTGTGGGGCGAGCGCGATCCGATCGGGGCGGCGGACCGCGCGGCGTGGGCCGAGCTGCTCCCCAACGCGCGGACGGTCACCCTCGAGGGTTGCGGTCACTGTGTCGCCCAGGAGCGACCCGCTGCGTTGGTCGATGCGGTGGCCAGCGGAGGTCCTTGGGCCGCGCAATGATCAGGCTTGGCGGCGGCCATGGTCGCCGCATGTGGCTGGCGCTGTGGTGCCTGTGCGGGCTGGTGCTGTGCTTGGCGTCGACGACGGCGCGCGCGGGAAACCCTGACCTGCGGTGGCGCACCATCGAGACCGAGCACTTTTACATTCACTACTTCGCGGGCGAAGAGGAGGCGGCCGAGCGCGTTGCCTTGGTCGCGGAGAAGGCCTACAGCGAGCTGTCGATGGGCTGGGGACACCGGGTCTTCCTCAAGACCCATGTCACTTTGGTCGACAGCCAGGACACCGCGAACGGTCGGGCGACGGCAGTGCCGTACCCGCAGATCTTCGCGTACGCGACTGCGCCCGAGGCCCTATCGGTACTCGAAGCCTACGACGACTGGCTCGACGTCCTGATCACCCACGAACTCACCCACGTCGTGCATCTCGACACCGTGCACGGCATCTCGCGGCTGGCGAATGCGTTGCTGGGGTTCGGTGTTCTGGGCAAGGTAACGTCCCCGAACATCCTGCAGCCGCGGTGGGTGGTCGAGGGCGTCGCGACCATGGAGGAGTCGATCAACTCGAGCCAAGGGCGTCGTCGCTCGGCGCAATTTGACGCGTACATGCGCATGGCCGTGCTCGATCACCAGTTTCAGACCATCGATCAGATCTCGAGCGGCACGCGGATATTCCCTCACGGCAGCAGTGTCTACCTCTACGGCGTTCACTTCATGCACTACATCGCGGCGCACTACGGCCACGACAAGATCCGCGAGCTGAGCCACATCTACGCCAGCCAGATCGTGCCGTTCGGGATCAATCGCGCGGTCAAAAAGGTGCTCGGGGTCGACTTTGGCCAGCTGTACAAGGAGTTCAAGGCTGACACCGTCGCCCGCTTCGAAGGCCAGGCGCAGCGGATCCGTGCTCGGGGCTTGCGCCAAGGCCAGCGGCTGACCTTCTCGGGTGAGTCGACCCGCTATCCGATGTGGGCGTCCGATGATTCGTGGATCTATTTCTACAAGGCGGACGGCCACCGCGAGGAGGGACTCAAGCGCATCGCCGCCGATGGCGGGCGCATCCGCGATGGTCTTGGCATCGGTCGGGCCGGCGTCGACGTGGACGTCGAGCACGTGATCGACATCGAGGACACCGCCGAGGCCACGTTCATCGGTCACAGCGGCGACCTGGTGTTCGACCAGGTCTCGGTCTACGACAATCGCTATCGCTGGAACGACCTGTGGCGCTACAACGGCGGAGATCCCAAGGATGCCGAGCAGCTCACGTTTGGCAAGCGCGCGACCGAGCCGCACGTGTCGCCCGACGGCCGAACCGTGGTGTTCCGGCGCAACGACCTCATCCAGAGCCGGTTGGCGTTTCTCGACCTTGCTTCGGGTGACATCACCGAGGTCGCGCCCATCTCACGAATTGGTCAGGTATACACCCCGCGCTTCTCGCCCGATGGCAAGACGGTCGCCTTCTCGGGGTGGCGCGAGGGCGGGTACCGCGACATCTATCTCTACGACGTCGAGGCCGGCACCACCCAGCGGGTGACCGCCGATCGGCACATGGACATGTCGCCGAGTTTTTCGCCCGACGGGAAGCACTTGGTGTTCTCGAGCGATCGCGACGGTGTCTACAACCTCTACGCCATCGACCTCGAGACTCGACGACTCCACCAGGTCAGCAACGTGTTGGGGGCCGCGTTCGAGCCGATGGTCAGCCACGACGGGACCCGCGTCGCGTACATCGGATACTCGGCGTTCGGCTACGATCTGTGGGTGATGCCGTTCGACCCCGAGCAGTGGCTCGAGGTCGCGCCCGCCACGTCGTGGCTGCCGCCCGCGCAGGACCCCAAGCTCGAGTTGCCCGGCGCTCGTGGGCGGCCGCTGTCGGCGTCGAGTCGGCGCTACCAGCCGATCAAGACCATGTACCCGCGCACCACCATGCCCAGTGCGATTGACGTCGCGGCGACGTCGGCTGGCTCGGCGCTGGGGCTCGAGACCGGGGTTCAAGACGCGGTCGGCATCCACACCTTGTCCGGCCGGTTCGACTACCTCGCGAGTGAACGCGTGGCGACGGGTGCGGTCGGCTACACGATGCGGCGGCTGTTTCCCGACTTCTCCTTCGTGTTCGCTCGTGGGTACTCGCGGCGGGGCGGCTTCGCGCGCTACGTCTATGATCGTGCGCCGAGCCAGGGCGCGTCGTACGAGGTCCGCGGCTATCGCGAACGGTCCACCCGGATGTCGGTCAACATGGACCTCCCGGTGCTGCGTCACGCCCGGCACACCGCGAACGCGTCGGTGACCTACCAGTTCCAACGGATCCGCAACCTCGACGCGCGGGACCAGGGCGTCGACCCCAACGCGCCAGCCTCGGGCGCGCCCGAGGTCGGGGACTTCGCCCAGGTGGGGCTGCGTTTTGCGTATTCCAACGAGTCCGATGGCAGGAATCGGTTTTCCTACGGCGCGGAGCGTGGACGCGCGGCCTCGGTGTCGTTGACCGTACTCGATCGTCACCTCGGCGGCGACTACGGTGACCTGCAGGCGTCGTTCAGCTACCGCGAGTCGATTCCGCTGCCGTGGCGTGGCCACCAGTCGCTGGTGTTCACGCTGCGGGGCGGAGCCTCGGCCGGTGGCGTGGGTCGGCGCGGAGGCTTTTGCGTCGGTGACTACACCTACGGGACCGACGTGTTCCGCAACCTGCTGTCGCGGACCGAAACCACCGCGGGTGGCTGTACGCTGTTGCGCGGCTATCCCGGCCCGAACAACCCTCAGGGCAGCGACATCGTCGCAGGCCGGTACTTCGCCGTGTTCAGCACCGCGTACCGGATTCCGCTCGTGGATGTCGACCGCGGCATCAGCACCCTGCCGGTGTTCTTTCAGCGCGCCGGGATGATCCCGTTCGTCGACTGGGGGCGGGCGTTCAGCGGCGAGATCGGGCTGCGCGACCTGCTGGTCGGGACCGGCGCTGCGCTGTTTTTCTCGTTCCGACTGGGCTATCTCGAGCCTGTGACGCTTGCGCTGCAGTACGCCCACGGCTTTGACAAGGAGATCGGTACCGACAGCTTCCGCGCCACGATCGCGGGCTCATTCTGATCGCGAGCCGCTAGCCTGGGGTCTTGGGTAGGCGCGCTGCTGTAAGCGGCGCCTCCGGGCTCCGTTCGTCACGGGGAATGGCCCCGTCAGAACGCAAAGCCGATGTCGGCGGCAATCCGCGCCCAGGGGCCCGGGCGAGTGGCGGGGCAGGCGACGCGGTAGGTGCAGATCGCCGTGTCGGCCCGCACCACCTGGCCCCATCGCAGACCGAGCGAGGTGCCCAGGAAGAAGGTCTTGCCGAAGCGCCAACGCAGCCCGGCCGACAGTCCGGGGATGATGGAGGTGTGGCGGAACTTCGGTTGAACCGCGAGCAAGCTGTGGGCGAGGCCCAAGCTCGCCTCGGCAAAAAATCCGCGAAACGCCCGCGGTGCCCACAGACTGAGGGCCAGAGTTTCGGTCAGGCCCTGGATGTGGGCGTAGCCATCGCGGGGGATCGCGTACTCGAACCGAACGCCCAGGCTGAGGTTGCGATGAACCGCGCGGTCGTAGCCCAGGCCGATGCCGAGCCGAGGCGCGTTGACCGTGGGCGTGACCGACAGTGCATTCTTGGGGCCGTCGAGCCCGGGCCGACGCGCAGCGGCCGGTGGGGCCGAGGTCGCGGTGACCATGATCGCCACCAGCTGGAGTATCGACACCACGGGCGTGCAACGGTGATGACCATCGTCGGCTTTCACCTCACGTTCACGAGCGCCTGCGGTGACCTTCCAGATCTCAGCTACGTCACCGATCGACTACAGATCGGAACCGCCTTCGACGATCCGATCTGTGAAGGCACGCTGCAGCAGTTCGACGACCACGTCGACGGGGTCGAGCAGGCGCTCGCGCAGCCGTCCAACACCGATCCGATCGTGGTCTACTGGTTGGACAACGTCGACCAGTACTGCGGAGAAGGTCGCGGAGGATGCTTCTTCCCCGGCACGCGCATCTTGTTCTCGACCGGCTCGAGCATCACGCACGAACTGGTCCACGCAGTGCTCGATTCGACTGCGCACACCTACTTCGTCGAAGAGGGCATCGCCGAGATATACTCCGGCGTCGACGTGTTCTACCGCCCGGATCCGGTCGACGGTGGACTTGCCGACCGCTTGACGCTGTCACGCAGCGCCTATCGCGATGGCAAGCTCGACTATGCTTCAGCGGCGCATTTCATGCGCTACGTCCACCAGACTCGCGGCGAGCTGGCCATGAGGGGCCTTGCGGACGTCATCGCCGCGGGCGGGTCCACCAAGGGGATCACTGACACGATCGAGCGGTCGTTCGACTCGACCATCGAGGAGATCGGGGACCGGTACTTCGCCGAAGCGCCGAGCTACTACCGCGGCTTTTCGGCCGCGGGAGTGCCGACCTCCAGCGAGTTGTGGCGGGGCGAGACGATTCATCTCGATTGTGACGATGATGCCACCCGCGGGCCGCTGGGCCAGGGCGGGGGCGGCCTCTACCAGGTGAGGCGAGTCGAGGTCGAACGCGGCGGAGAAGCCACGTTCGCCGTCGATGGGGATTCGGATGGCTGGGTGACCCTGTTCGATCCCAACCGCAACAACGGGATCGTCACCAACTGGGCGATGCCAGACCCCACCACGGACCCCAACAGCGTCACCTTGCGCGCCGGCGAGAGCCAGAGCATCAAGCTGAACCCGGGTAACTACCTGCTGATGTTCGGGGCTGACGCCGACGACACCGAGGTAGAAGCGACGTTGTCGATGGCGCTGGCGCCACCCGTCGGCCCCGAGGGCGTCCCCGAGGCCGGCTAGGCGAGCGCGATCTGACATGGCAGGGACGGACCGGGGGTGGCCCGCCGCGGGCAGCCGCGCCGCCCCGCGAAAACCTGTGAATTCGGCTCGCTGGCGGCCCGTAGCGCCTGATCGTCGTTTGCGTTGAACCACGAGTGCCCCTCGGGACACCGCCGCAAGCGAGAGGTCGACGCCATCCGATGCAGCTTGCCAGCCCAGTGCCCGCCCCGATCCAACCCGTCGCGCCCGCGACCCATTGTGCGCACCGCGACCCCCCACGGGCGACCAGAGCGCCCCATGTAGCGGGTTTGCCGTTGCTCGGATCGGCACTGCAGCTGCTGCGCGATCCGTACGGTTGGTGGCCGCGACAGTATCGCAAGCACGGGCCAGTGTTCCGGCTGACACTCCCGATTGCCGGG
>CANLQR010000115.1 GCA_947492135.1 Deltaproteobacteria bacterium
CGTTGCCCGAGTCGTTGCCCGAGTCGTTGTCCGAGTCGTTCGCCGAGTCGTTCGCCGAGTCGTTCGCCGAGTCGTTCGCCGAGTCGTTGCCGGAGTTGCCGGAGTTGCCGGAGTTGCCGTCGTCGTTGCCGTCGTCGTTGGCCGAGTCGCAGTGGTCGTCGCCGCCGTCGCCGTCGTCGTCGCAGGCGGGGACCGCGAGAGCGGTGAGGGATAGGCGGAGAATCCAAGGGGTGAGCGTCTTCATCGACCCCCACACGCCGCACCCTCGCCGAGGTCGCGCGGTTTTTTCGTGGGCCGCGATTTTTCTCGATCCGTGCGTTGGCTCCGGCTCTCGGGCGCAGCCCGAGGCTCCCGCGACCCGGCTCTCAGGGCGACACGCAGGCCCGGGTCGTCCACGAGGAGCCGTTGCCGTGCTCGTAGCGGGCAGCGTAGAGCGGGTCGGCGCCGACGATGATGATCCGCTCCGAGCACAACACCCGATCGGAGGGCTCGGGCGTGCACACGTAGTAGCTGCTGGCGCCCAGCGCAAAGCCGAACAGCCCTTGTCCATCCGACACGGTCGACTCGAGCATCGGGATTGCGGGGTCGAGCATGCCCGGATCGGAGGCATCGCCGCCGATCTGCGGGTTCTGTTCGAACAGCCAGACCTCGACCCCCGACTCGGGCGCAACACAGTCGCCCTCGGTATCGCAGGTCCGCTCGTCGGTCCGCCCCACGATGCCCTGGGCGATCTCGGCGGTCTCGCACGGATCGGGCAGCGGAACGATCGGCTCACCCGTGCTCGAGCTCTCGGCCGTACTCGAGCTGCTGTCGTCCGCGCTCGAGGAGGTACTTGCGGGACCGGATGAACTCGAGGTCTCGGTTCCGGTCGAGCCGGCGGGCTCGTCCGCGGGCTTGCACGCCGGCATCGTCAGCCCAAGCCCCACGAGCAGCCCACCGACGCAACCCTGGACAGACGGCATTGCCGGCAGCCTACCAACACCGCGCCCGGGCACCAAGCCCGCGCTCAGACGTTGAAGCGGAAGTGCACGACGTCGCCGTCGCGCATCACGTATTCCTTGCCCTCGATCGCCAGCTTGCCGGCATCGCGGCACTTCGACTCGCTGCCGAGGTTCACGAGGTCTTCCCACCACATGACCTCGGCTTTGATGAAGCCCTTCTCGAAGTCGGTATGGATCACACCGGCGGCCTGTGGGGCCTTGGCGCCCATCCTCGTGGTCCACGCGCGGACCTCCATCTTGCCGGCCGTGAAGAACGTGAGCAACCCGAGCAGCTTGTAGCCGGCGCGGATCACCCCGTTGAGGCCGGGCTCCTTGAGACCGGCGCTCTCGAGGAACTCGGGGCGATCGGCAGGCTCGAGCTCCGCGATCTGCGACTCCAACGCCCCGCATACGGGCACGACGAACGTCTTCTCGGATTCGGCGAGCGCCTTCATCGCCGCAAAGTGATGGTTGGCCTCGGGGTTGGTGATCGTGGCTTCGTCGATGTTCGCGATGTAGAAGGTGGGCTTGGCGGTGAGCAAGTGCAGGTCGGCGACGATCGCATGCGCGTCGGCGTTGTCGGGCAGCGTCGCCGTACGCACCGGCTTGCCCTGGTCGAGATGCTTGACGAGCATGTCGCAGACCTCGGCCGCGATCTTTTCCTTCAGATCGCTCGACTTGGCCATCTTCAGCGCCTTGTCGCGGCGCTTGGTCACCGTCTCGAGATCCTTGAAGCACAGCTCCATCGTCACGGTGGCGATGTCCGCGACAGGGTCGACCTTGTTCTCGACGTGGATGACGTTGGGGTCCTCGAAGCAGCGTCCGACCTGGACGATCGCGTCGGCCTCGCGGATGTGCGACAGGAACTGGTTGCCCAGGCCCTCGCCCTTGGAAGCCCCACGGACCAGGCCGGCGATGTCGACGAAGTTGAAGGTGGTGGGCAAGATGCGCTCGGCGTGGATGACCGAGTCGATCTTCGCAAGGCGGTCGTCGGGGACGATGACGACGCCGACGTTGGGCTCGATCGTGCAAAACGGGTAGTTGGCGGCCTCGGCCTTGGCCGTCGAGAGCGCGTTGAAAAGCGTGGACTTACCCACGTTGGGGAGGCCAACGATGCCGATCGAGAGACCCATATTGGGCGTCCGGTTACCACGCACAACCCCCACGCACAACCCCGCTGCAGCCCTGCCGCAGCCCCAGGTCGTCCCAAGCCGCCCCATGCCGCAGCACCGCGACGAAACCAACGCGTCACCCGTGTGGGTCCAACTGCGCCCGACGCTCGAGCGCCGCCGCCGGCACCGCCTCCAGACCGAAGGAAATCCCGTGCTAACGTCCGCGCCCATGCACCGTCGTTTCGCCCCTACCCTGCTCTTGCTGGCCGTGGTTGCATGTCCTGCGGCCGAGCGCGGCGATGGTAGCGTGCAACCGCCGGCCGGCCAGGGTGCTGCGATGTCCACTTCTGATGCGAACACAACGCCTCGCACCCGCACCGTCGAGGTGAGCGACCAGCTCCACGGCCGCAAGGTTGCTGACCCTTATCGGTGGCTCGAGGATGTGAAAGATCCCGAGGTCTCGAGCTGGATGAAGGCCCAGGACAACTACGCCCGCGAGCACCTCGAGGCCCTGCCGCTGCGGGGCGAGCTGGCCAAGCGATTGACCGAGCTGTCGTACCTCGACTCGGTGTCCGCGCCCTACCACCGCGGCAGTCGCTACTTCTACTCACGCAGCCACAGTGACAAAGAAAAGGCTGTCTATTACGTGCGCAAGGGCGATGCCGGCGCCGAGGAGGTCCTGATCGACCCCAACACGCTGTCGGCAGACGGCAGCATCTCGGTGCACGGGACGGTGCCGAGTCACTCGGGCCGCTACCTCGCGTACAAGCTCTCGCGCAACAACGCCGACGCCGCGACGATGTATGTCCGCGATCTGGACACCGGCAAGGAACTCACGATCGACACCATCGAAGGGGCGCGCTACGCCTCCGCCGAGTGGGTCCCCGACGACAGCGGCTTCTACTATGTCTGGCTGCCGATCGATCCCGCGATCCCGGCCTCCGAGCTGCCGGGGTACGCCGAGATTCGCTACCACGCCCTGGGCACCGACCCCAAGACCGACGCCATCGTCTTCGCTGCCGCCAAGGATCCCAAGCAGTTCGTCTCGGTCGATCTTTCCCGCGATGGCCGATGGTTGTTCGTCGCCCACCAACGGGGCTGGTCGGCCACCGACGTCTATGTCGCCGACCTCGGCGCGACCAAGGCCGCGCGGTCCAAGCCCAAGGCGCCGAAGTTCGCGCCACTCGTCAAAGACCAGCCCGCCATCTATGGCGTCACGGCCTGGCGCGGCAAGTTCTACGTGTTCACCAACGAGGATGCCCCGCGCTACCGCGTGATGGTCGTCAACCCAGCGAAGCCCCAGCGTGAGCACTGGCGCGAGCTGGTGGCGCAGACCGACGCCGTGCTCGAGGGCATGCAGATCGTCGGCGACCACATGGTGCTGTCGTACCTGCGCGACGCCCACTCGGCGATGGAGATCCGCACGCTCGCGGGCAAGCCGGTGCGCAAGGTCGAGCTCCCGGGCCTGGGCAGCTCCTCGGGCATGGTCGGCAACCCCGACGAGGACGACGCTTACTACTACTTCAGCTCGTTCACCGAGACCCCGCAGATCTTCCGTACGTCGATCGCCAAGGGCACGACCACGCTGTGGGAGAAGACCAAGATCCCGGTCGACACCTCGAAGTTCGTCACCGAACAGCTCTGGTACCCGTCCAAAGACGGCACCAAGGTCTCGATGTTCGTCGTGCGCCGCAAAGACGTCGCCCTCGACGGCAACAACCCGACGTTGCTCACGGGCTATGGCGGTTTCAACGTCAGCCTCGAACCCAGCTTCAGCACCCGAGCGGTGCTGTGGGTCGAACGCGGTGGCATCTGGGCGGTGCCGAATCTGCGCGGCGGCGGCGAGTACGGCGAGCAGTGGCACAAAGACGGGATGCGCGACAAGAAGCAAAACGTCTTCGACGACTTCCACGCAGCCGCCGAGCACCTGATCGCGAAGCGCTACACCCGGCCCGAGAAGCTCGCGATCATGGGCGGCAGCAACGGCGGCCTGCTGGTCGGCGCGGCGATGGTGCAGCGCCCCGAGCTGTACGGCGCGGTGGTCTGCGCCGTGCCGCTGCTCGACATGGTCCGCTATCACCTGTTTGGCGCCGGCAAGACCTGGATCGACGAGTACGGCTCGGCCGACGACGCCAAGCAGTTCGAGACGCTGATGGCCTACTCGCCGTACCACCACGTCCGCGACAGCGCGAAGTATCCCGCGATGCTCATGCTGTCGGCCGACAGCGATGATCGGGTCGATCCGATGCATGCACGCAAATTCACGGCCGCGATTCAAGCCGCCGGCAAGGGCAAGCGCACCGCCCTGCTGAGGATCGAGACCAACGCCGGCCATGGCGGCGCCGACCTGGTCAAGAAGCAGATCGAGCAGTCGGTGGACACCTTCTCGTTCCTCCTGAGCGAGCTCCAAGGCGGGGGATGAGCCGGCGCGCGCTCGCCGGCCTGCTGCTCGGGTTTGGCTGCGGTGGCGAGCCCGACCGCGTCGCGTCCATCGACACCTCCACCGCTGGCCTCGACGGCGCGAGCGGCTCCGACGAGGGCGCGACGACGCCGGGGTCGACCCCGTCGAACGACAGTTCGAGCGACGACTCGAGCGACAACTCGAGCGCCTCGAACCCGTCGACCACCGGACCGTCCGACGGTGGCGACGACCCCGACACCAGCACCGGCGAGCCTGCGCTCCCACCGATGATCGGGCTGGTGCAGTACAACGCCGACGCGCACTTTGGCGACTATGCGTTCAACCGCGCCAGCCTGACGATGTGGGCCGAGGCGGCGATCGCCCAGGGCGCAACCATCGTGGTGTTTCCCGAGGGCTCGAGCTACGGCTATGCGTCCTCGACCGAAACCTGGTGCGCACCGGGGATGTCGGGATTCGCCGAGTTTTCGTGTCGCGACGTCGCCACGGTGGCCGAGTCGCTGCCCGGCGGCCCGAGCACCGAGTATTGGGCGAGCTTCGCGGCCGAGCATGACGTCACCGTCGTCTTCCACGTGCCCGAGGTCGACGGCGCGGCGTTCTACAACGCGATCGGCGTGGTCGATCCGCAGGGCTTCGTGGCCCGCTACCGCAAGCGCACGCTGTACTACGTGGACGCCGCCTACGCGAGCACCGGCGACGAGAGCGTCGTCATCGACACGCCCGCGGGTCGCTTCGGCCTGATGATCTGTCTGGACGGCACCTATGACGACGGCTACTACGACGAGTACGCCGCCCTGGACGTCGACGGCATCATCATTCCGATGGACTGGGACGACGATCCCGAGGGCCCCGCGGCCGCGATCACTTGGTTCCGCGAGCGGGCCGACGTGAACGACGTACGGATCTACGCTGCCGATGTCTCGACCTGGGACGGCACGGCGTTGTACCTGCCCGGCGACGTGCCCCGGCAGCGCAATGGCCTGCCGGCGGTCGCGGTGGGGATCGACGGCATCTCGGTGCACGCCGTACAGCCCTAAAGCCGCGGCGGGGCACGCGTCCGCACGCTGGCTTCGCCGGCCGCGTGACTCCCGTGCGCTAAGCTCGGCATCGTCGCCGAGCAGCTGCAAGAAAGGAACGACTGATGTCACGCAAAGTAGTCCACGTCATCACCTCGCATCGCCAACGCGAAGGCGGCGGCTTCATCGTGCGCCGCCCCTTCCCCACCCGTGGCTTCGACCACGCCGATCCGTTCCTCATGCTCGACGAGATGGGGCCGATCGACTACGCGCCCGGCGAGGCGGTCGGCGCCCCCGATCATCCCCACCGTGGGTTCGAGACCGTGACGTACGTGCTCGAGGGCGAGGTCGAGCACGCCGACTCCGTCGGCCACCGCGGCAAGATCGGTCCCGGCGACGTGCAATGGATGACAGCCGGGCGCGGCATCGTCCACGCCGAGATGCCCTCGCGTGCGATGCAGCAGCGCGGTGGTCGTGTGCATGGATTCCAGCTGTGGGTGAACCTGCCGGCGCGCGACAAGCTGATGGCACCGCGCTACCAGGAGATCCCCAAGGCGAAGATTCCGACCGCGACCACGCCCGACGGCCTGGCCACGGTCCACGTGATCGCCGGGCAGGCGCTCGGCGTGAGCGCGGTGATCGAGACGCGCACACCGATCGCGTACCAGCACTGGCGCTTCGAAGCCGGCGCAGCGCTCGACGTACCGATCCCGCGCGACCACACCGCGTATGTCTACGTGTTCGACGGCGCGCTGTCGGTGGCCGGCCGCGTGCTCGAGGCCGGTCAACTCGCGGTGCTCGACGAGGGCGACGCGGTCGCGTTCGCGGCCAGCGGCAAGGCCCAGGCGCTGCTGCTGTCCGGCGTGCCGATCCGCGAGCCGGTCGTGCAGTACGGACCCTTCGTGATGAACACCCAGGACGAGATCGAACAGGCGATACTCGACTACCGCCAGGGGAAACTCGGCGCGATCGACCACCGGGCAGAGCCTGCGCGCGGCCAGCCATAGCCGCGACGATGAACCGGACCCGCGCTTTTCGCCGCACGCCGGTGCGGCCGCGCTACCATGACGACGATGCGCTGGGTTTGGCCGCTGCTGCTCGGGGTGGTCGCTTGCTCGAGCGGCGGGGCTGGCGATGACGAGCCAAGCGGCACCGGCGGCCTCGCGACGATCCAACCCACCTCGGAGCCGGGCGCGACCTCATCGGAGTCCGCGGCCTCGTCGTCCACTGCGACCGGCGACTCGTCGAGCAGCCTGGGGTCGTCGACTGACGGGGGTTCGAGCACCACCGGCTCGGACCCGCACGTCTGGTCGATCGACGCCGCGCGGATCACCGATCAGAATCGTCACTATGTCGAGATGCACGGCGGCTGGGGTCCGCATCTTCGCGGCATCATGCGCGACAGCGGCGACGGCCTGTGGTTCGTGCACGACGCCGGCGAGGACGTGATCCACAACCGCAGCGTCCACTACGTGCGCCACCAGGGCGACGCCTGGGAGCCCGCTGGGATGCAACCGCTGACCAGCGGCGTGCAGCAGAACGCCGCGAGCCTGCTGCACGAGGATGTGATCCACACCTGGGCGGTCGACGTCGTCGAGCACCGCCTGGTCCACTGCTCGTTCGACACGGCGACCGCGGTGGCGGGCGGCTGCGCGGCCGTGGAGATCGGCGGGCCGTACCTGACGCCCGACGCGAGCAACTACGTCGGCGCGGCGCTGTCGCCCGACCCCGCGCACCTGGTGTGGTTCACCGTCGTGGGCAACGCCGGCGGCGCGGGCTCGTTCGTCTACACCTACGACTACGGCGGTGGGTACAACGGGCCAGTCGTCACCCCATTGCCCGGTTACAACGACCTTGCCTACGTGTTCGCGGCCTTCACGGGGCCATCGGCGGCGATGCTGGTCGGCCAAGCGTACGCCGGCGTCTATCCGAACGGCACCTATGGTGCGCTCACGATCGAGTTTGCCTTCGGGCAGCCCGCGACCTTCACCGCGTTGTTCATCGACGGCGCACCGGTGCGCTCCGCCGCCGACGTGTGGATCGATCCGACCAGCGGCACGGCGCACGTGCTCGCAGAGACCGACGACAACCGCCTCGCCTACTACGCCAAGCCCAGCGATGAAGCGTGGTCGGCCCACGCCGAGCCGACCTTCGTGTTCACCGACAGCTTTCGCGGACGCTTCGTGGCCCCGAGCAGTGGTGAGCTCGCGGTGGTCCGCGGCAGTGCGAGCGATGGCGGCATCGAGATCCTGATCGCGACGCCGCCCGCGGACGGCCTGCCCGCCGCGATCGACTGGGCCGCAGCCGAGCGCGTCGTGGTCGGTCGCAAGCTCGGAGCACGGCTCGGTGTCGGCTTCGAGCAACCGTCCGCGCTGTACGTCGAGGGCTCGAGCTATCAGGACCAGCCGGTCGGCGCGTTGCAGTTCGCGGCGTGCGGTCGCTACCAGGTTCAGGACGGCGAGATCTGGCAGCTCGTGCTGTCGCGCTAGCGCGCGAGGAAGATCCGTGGCGTCGGGTCATGCGCGGGACTGCGCACCCGTGGGCTCTGAGCTGCGGGGTCGTGATCCGCCCCTGATCACCGTTTTGGCGGCCCGGCCCCCCACGCACTTGCACAGCTTGCAAAGTGACGCGGCAAGGCGCATCAAACGGCCGATGCAACGGATCACGCTCTCGCTCTGTCTCGCGCTGTCCCTGGGCGCATGCTCGAAGAAGAACGACACCTCGGTCGACCCTGACTCGGCGGCGATGTCGGTCGAGACCAAGGATCCGGACGCGCCGTCCGCCTACGATCCCAAGGGCGACGAAGAGCCCGAGACCGATCGCACCATCGCCGTGGCGGCGTGCGACGACGGCAAGACCGAAGCCTGCACCACCGCCGCCGACATGTTCGAGCAGGGTCAGCAAGGCCCGGCCGATCTCGGGAAGGCCCGCGAGTATCGCGAGAAGGGCTGCGCTGCCGGCGACAAAGCGGCGTGCGCCGCCTTCGCGACGATGCTCGACAAGGGCATCGGCGGCGCGGCGGATCCGAAGTCTGCGCGCGAGCTGTACTTGACGGCGTGCGAGACCGGCAACATGGGCGACTGCTTCAAGGCGGCCCAGTCGTTCGAAGCCTCAGGCAGCGACGACGACAAGGTCCAAGCGGGCGAGCTCTACACGCAGGTGTGCAAGTCGGGACAGAACCCGGCATGCGTCGCCGAGGCCCGCTTGATCCTCGCGGGCAAGCCCGCCGCCAAGGACGGCAAGGCCGCACGCGCGACGCTGCAAAAGGCCTGCGACGGCGCTGACGCTGCCGCGTGTGCCCACCTCGCGGACGCGCTCGAGCAGGCCAAGGGCGGCAAGAAGGACGTGAAGAACGCGGCGGTGCTCCGCGAGAAGGCGTGCGTCGGCGGCCACAAGGCAGCGTGTCCTTCAGAGAAGCCGGACCCGAAGGCGCCCGCCAAGGCGACCGACGCGCCGAAGGCGGACGCGAAGACGGATGCCAAGCCCAAGGCGGATGCCAAGCCCAAGGCCGACGCCAAGTCGGCCGAGAAGGTCACGACCCCCGCACCGAAGTGATCGCGCGGCAGCGTCTTCGCCGCGGTCCATGTCGCGGGCACGGCAGCAGCGCAGGAGATCTCCTCGCGCTGCGCGCCGCCTCAGCATGCCGACAGCGCGAACGTTCTGTGTGGTGTCGGATCAGGTACGTGGAGATCCGGCCAGCGCCCACATGACACCTTCGATTGTGCGCTCGACTCGACGTTTCACCGCGATTTAGCGAGCCGGCGTACGGAACCCGATCTCGCGATGGTGTCTACTGCTGTCGAGTGCAGAACAACGTGGATCAGCGCAGCGCGATTGAACCGGGGCTCCGTCAAGACGACTCGGGTCTGTGGTTTTCGCCACAACCGCCGCCAGAACGCGCCGCGGGCGAACGAAATCCCGACTCGGCCTTGTTCGATCTCGCGACGGTCGCAGCCACGACCAAAGCCGGCCCGCCACGGGTCAGCGCGCGGTCGACCGAGGCTGCAGGCTCGGCAGGCTCAGGGTTGATCGACATCCGCACGCTCGCTGCAGCCGCCAATGATCCACTGGCAGAGCCTGTTGTCCCGCAGCGGTCGATCACGCTGTTGCCATCGCTGGTGGCCCCGCTGTCCGCCGCCACGATCGTGCCGACCTCCGCGCCGGCGACGGCACCGAGCACTCGTCCGATGCTCCTGGCAGTCGTCGGCCTGCTCGCCGTGCTGGTTGCGCTGCTGGGCTATCTCGTCGCGACCTGAAGCGCCCCATCGCCGGCAGGCGACGCGAGCACGTGTGACCGAGTGTCGCAGGGCGCAACTCGACAGCCTACCGAGGCACGAGTTCCTCGGAGGAAGTAATCATGTCGTTGACGCTCACTTCGTCGCTGCTGCTGCATTCCCTGCTCGCATTCCCACCACCACCGCAGATGGCGACCTGCCAGTGCCGCGAAAAGCTCACCAACGCGGTGTTGTGCGAGCAATCGCTCGTCAAGTCCTGTGAGAACTACGACAGCTACCCGCTGGCAGCGCCCGACACCGTCTGCGAGGGCTATCTGCTCTCCGACGACGAGGCCCCGCGCAAGGGCTGGCTGCACTGCTTCGAAGAGCCGGTCGAGCTCGGCAGTCAGATCAGCAGTGGCGCCGAGGGCGGTGTGTTTTCGATCGAGGGCCGCACGCAACTCGTCGGCAAGGTGCTCAACAACCAAGCCGACCTCGAAGCGCTCAGCGCGACCGTGTTTCGATTGCGCACCGCGTACAGCAAGATCGGCTCCGCCGCGCCCCAGTACGAAGGCATCGGCATCACCACGAATCGCCGCCGCGTGATCCTGATGGAGGCACTCGAGGGTGGCAAGCGCATGATCAACGGCCAGGTCGACGCGGATGCCATCAATGTGAAGACCCTCGACGGAATCCGCGACTGGTATCAGCGCATGTACGACGTCCGTGCGTACGACAACGACCCGCAGTTCGTGGTCGAGCCCGACGGCACCGCCAGGCCGATGGACTTCGGCGGGCTCCAGTGCGTCGCCGGTGTCGCGGAACTCTCGAATTGCCCGGCATCGATCGGCGAGAAGGTCTGCAACCAGTACTTCAACGAGTGGCACACCGCCCGGAGGCTGGCCAAGCCCGGATCAAAGGTGAAGGAGCAAGAGTTCGACAAGGACTGGTATCTGAACCTCCGGCCGGGTGAGGCCAAAGGGCTCTGCGACTTCGACTCCGACGAGTACAAGGCGCCGTAGAGCCCAGGGCGAGTCCCTGGACTCACGTGGTACAGTCGCAGCGATGCGCCCGAGGATTGCCACGTCGCTGTTGCTGTGCGCCGCCGCCTGTGCCGAGCCAGCCGACGGCGACGACGGCTTCGAGGACGCGGTCGCCGAGCTCGACGAGTTCAACGACGGCAAGTACGACCTGTTCGGCCCCGGCGGCGTCGATGCCTGCGCGTTGCTCGAGCCGATCTTCGAGTACGGCGAGCGACTCATGCGTGCCGGCTACGTCGTCGGCGTCTCGGGTCCCGACGTACTCGGCGAGGGCACCGGCCGCGGCGGGTACGAGCTGGTGTTCGACGTGTTCCACCAGCAGTTCACCGTCACGGGGCACCTCGGTCAGTCGGTGCTCGCGCCGCCGTGGGCCACCGAGGCCGATCAGGACGAAGCCTCGTGGTACGACGGCGTCGCCTTCGGGCTCGAGGCCGGGGTCCACGACTGGCACGGCGCCTACGCGGCGCCGCTGTCGAGCTTCGGCCTGCCCTTCATCGAGAAGGCCGAGGCCAAGATCCCGCCGCTGTTCGTCCGCGCGATCGACAACAACGGCGACGCGATCGCCGAAGGCGTGGTGCTTCCGCCCGAGGGTGTGTACGGCTTCACCGACGCCAACCTCGACGACATCGACTTCAAGGTGCCGCCCGCTGACACCCAGCCACCGCCAGTGTTCGTCGGCACCGAGTGCACGTTCGACGACGACGTGTGCACAGTGCTCGACGACGGCACCGCGGGCGCGTGTACACGCTTCGAGCGCGACAAGCTCGAGTGGGGCCTGTGCACCAGCGCCTGCGAGGGTCTGTGCCCCGATCTGGGCGGGACCACGACGTTCTGCGTCAGCCTCGACGACGGTGTCACCGGCAGCTGCCTGCCGTTGGCCGGCCCGCAGAACCTCGGCTGCGCGACGATCCCCGGCACCGGGCCCGAGCCTCGCCAGCGCTTCGTCGGGAGCAGCGGCTACATGGTGCGGACCAAGAACGTGTGCGTGCCCGGTGGGCCACGTCCCGCGACCCTGACCCAGCCTTACCAGGCAGCGGTACGCGCCTACTACGACTGGTTCTCGACGATCCGCTTCGGCAAGATCGGCAGCAAGCTGCGGGTCGCGTTGGTCGACACCAACGGCGCGGCATGCCCCGCGAACTGGCCGGCCAGTGGAGGAGATCGCGATTGTGTGATCCGCTTCGGCGATCCCAAGGCGTCGAACGTCAAGCAAGCCATCCACACCGCCTACGCGCTGTGCAAGGCGACCGACGGCTGCGAGACCCGGCTGTCGTTCCACCTCTCGGTGGCGGCGCTCGCAATCGCGGCCTATCGCGATGCAGGGGTGTCGTACGACAGCGTGTGCGGCGACTGATCGCCAAGCGGGGGAGCCAAGGGGGGCGTAACTGCTGGCCGTTTGGCGCCGTTGTGCTAGACGCGAGTCAGTCTCCGGTCGTCGCCATGCGCTATCTCGTCACCATCTTCGGCCTTGCGCTCGTCATCGGGGGCCTGGTGTACGTCAAGTTCGCGCAGATTTCGTCGCTCATCGGGATGGGCGAGGCCATGGCGAAAGCCGGGCCGCCGCCCGAGGCGACCTCGACGGCCCAGGCCACGAGCCAGACCTGGGAGACCACCATCGCCGCGGTCGGCACGGTGGCCTCGAGCAAGGGCGTCACCGTCAGCTGCGAGATCTCGGGAGTCGTGGTCGGCATCGAGTTCGAATCGGGGGCTGCCGTAGAAAAGGGTGCCGTGCTGCTACAGCTCGACGCGAGAGTCGAGCGGGCTCAACTCGCCTCCGCCCAGGTGCGGCGCAACCTCGCGCTGACCACGGTCAAACGTGCGCGCGCGCTGGCGAGCTCCGGGGCCCTATCGCAGACCCAGATCGATGGTGACGAATCGGCGCTCGCCTCGGCCGCAGCCGAGATCGAGGTGCTCCGCGCCCAGATCGCCCGCAAGACGATTCGCGCGCCGTTCGCGGGTAGGCTCGGCATCCGCGCGGTGAACCTCGGCCAGTATCTCAACCCTGGGACCACGATCACCACCCTCGAGGGCACCTCGGGCCTGTACGTCGACTTTGAGCTCCCGCAGCAACAAGACGTCACGCTGGGGATGGCGGTGCGCGTGACGCTGGCCGGCGTCGACGGCTTCACCAGCAGCGGCGAAATTGTCGCTGTCGATCCCACCGTCGATCCGCGGACACGCAACAAGAAGCTCCGCGCCTCGCTGCCGCAAGTCGGCGCCACGCTCGAGCCGGGCATGTTTGCCCAGATCGCCGTGATCAGGCCCGAGAAGCGAACGGTCGTCGTGGTCCCTGCGACGGCGGTGGTCTACGCCACGTTCGGCGACTCGTTGTTCATCGTCGAGGCGCCCAAGGAGGCCACGACCGCGACCGGGCCCAACGGCGAGCCGGTGATGAGCGCGCGTCAGGCGTTCGTTCGGCTTGGCGAACGACGCGGGGATTTCGTCGCCATCGACGAGGGTCTCGAGTCCGGGCAGACCGTCGTCGTCGCGGGTGCCTTCAAGCTCCGCAACAACGCACCGGTGTACGTCGACAACTCGCGGCCGCTGACCCCCGAACTCGCGCCAAGGCCCGAGAACCGCTGAGGGAGCCATGGGCTTCACCGACATCTTCATCCGACGACCGGTGCTCGCGATCGTCGTCAACCTGGTGATCATCATCGCCGGGCTCCAGGCGATCCGTTCGCTCAACGTCCGCCAGTATCCCAAGCTCGAAAGCGCGACCGTCACGGTGCGCACGGCCTACGTCGGCGCCAACGCGGAGCTCGTCCGTGGGTTCATCACGACGCCACTCGAGCGCTCGATCGCGGCGGCCGACGGCATCGACTTCATCGAGTCCCAGAGCGTTCAGGGGCTGTCGACCATCAACGTCCGACTCGACCTCAACTTCGACGCCGCTTCGGCGCTCGCCGACATCAGCGCGCGCGTCAACCAGGTCCGCGCCGACCTGCCGCCCGAGGCCGAGGTGCCCTCGATCGCGCTCGAGCCCTCCGACGCGCGAATCGCAACGATGTACCTGACCTTCGGGTCGGAGATCCTCGAGCAGAACCAGGTCACCGACTACCTGCTACGGGTGGTTCAGCCGCGATTGTCGGCGCTCGACGGGGTCCAGCGCGCCGATATCCTGGGCGGCCGCACCTTCGCGCTGCGAGCGTGGCTCAAGCCCGAGCGCATGGCCGCGCTCAACGTCAGCCCCGTGCAGGTTCGCAGCGCACTGGCGGCCAACAACTACCTCGCCGCGGTCGGTCAGACCCGCGGCTCGCTGGTGCAGGTCAACCTCACCGCCGCCACCGACGTGGCCACGGTCGCGGACTTTCGTCGTCTCGTCGTCGCCCGCCAAGGCGACGCCGTGGTGCGGCTCGAGGACATCGCCGACGTGGTGATGGGCGCCGACAACTACGACCAAGAGGTGCGCTTCTCGGGGTCGCCGGCGCTGTTCATGGGCGTGTGGGTGATGCCCAACGCCAACTCACTCGACGTGATCGCCCGCGTCCGCGACGAGATGGACCTGATCAAGGCCGAGCTGCCCACAGGCATGCAGGCGGACATCGCCTTCGACTCGACCAAGTACATCGACAACGCGATCGACGAGGTCGTCACCACTCTGACCGAGACGGTGCTGATCGTCATTCTGGTCATCTTCTTGTTCCTGGGCTCCTTGCGGTCGGTGCTGGTACCGCTGGTCGCGATCCCGGTGTCATTGATCGGCGCGGTCTTCCTGATGGCGGTGCTGGGCTTCACGCTCAACCTGCTCACACTGCTCGCGGTGGTGCTCGCGGTCGGGCTCGTGGTCGACGATGCGATCGTCGTGGTCGAGAACGTCGAGCGCAACATTCGGGCCGGCAAGACGCCGCGACAGGCCGCGCTCGTGGGCGCTCGCGAGCTGGTCGGTCCGATCGTGGCCATGACCATCACGTTGGCGGCCGTGTACGCCCCGATCGGCTTCCAGGGGGGATTGACCGGGGCGTTGTTCCGCGAGTTCGCGTTCACCTTGGCCGGCGCAGTGTTCATCTCGGGCATCGTCGCGCTGACGTTGTCGCCGATGATGGCGGCGAACCTGCTGCGCGCCGAACATGGTCAGGGCTGGCTGTCGCGCACGATCGACCGCAGCTTCGAGGCGCTGCGCCGCGGCTATGTGCGAGCGCTGTCAGCGACCCTGCGGGCGCGCGGGGCGGTCTACGCCGTGTGGATCACGCTGTCGCTGATGGTCGTGCCGATGTACATGTTCTCGCCCACCGAGCTCGCGCCCAACGAGGATCAGGGCGTGGTTTTCGGCGCCATCGACGTGCCAGCCAACGCCTCGATCGAGCAGGTGTCGCACTACGTCGACCAGGTCGGCCAGGCCTTCGCCGAGGTCCCCGAATTCGATCACAGCTTTCAGCTCACGTTCGCGAGCGGCGGTTTCGGCGGCTTGCTGGTCAAGCCTTGGGAGGAGCGCGAGCGCAGCATTTTTCCCATCCAGTACGAGCTCAACAACAAGGTCGCCGGCGTCACCGGCATTCGCGCGCCGATGTTTCTGCCCTCCGCGCTGCCGAGCTCGGGGTTTTTCCCGGTCGAGTTCGTGATCGCCTCCACGGCCGACCATGAGGAGCTGCTGCGCTTTGCCCAGGAGCTCGTGCAAGAGGCCGCGAGCAGCGGTCAGTTCGCGTTCCCGCCGCTGACCGACGTCCGCATCGACCAGGACAACAGCCGAATCGTCATCGATCGCGAGAAGGTCGCCGCGATGGGCCTGACCATGCAGCAGGTCGGTGCAGATGTGGCCGCGATGCTCGGGGGAAACTTCGTCAATCGCTTCGACCTCGACGGTCGCGCCTACAAGGTCATCCCCCAGATCGAGCGGATTTCGCGGCTCACACCCGAGCAACTCCAGGCGATCCACGTCACCGGGCCTGATGGCACGTTGATGCCGCTGTCGGCCGTGGCGACCCTGCAAGACGGTGTCGAGCCGCGCACGCTCAATCGTTTCAGCCAGCTCAACGCCATCAAGATCTCGGGCATCGCGACTCGATCGCTCGACGGGGGCTTGACCGTACTCGAGGACGCAGCGGCGCGCATCTTGCCCCCCGGCTACCGCATCGACTACACCGGCGAGTCGCGCCAGCTGCGGCAAGAGGCCGGCAAATTCCTGCCAGCGATGGGCCTCGCGTTGCTGCTCATCTTCTTGGTGCTAGCCGCCCAGTTCAACTCGTTTCGCGACCCGCTGGTGATCCTCGGCGGCTCGGTGCCGCTGGCGATGTTCGGCGCGCTCATCTTCACGTCGCTGAAGTTCGCGGGCCCTCCAGGCATGAGCTTCGCGTTGACCGAGGGCTGGACGACCACGCTCAACATCTACTCGCAAGTGGGCCTGGTCACCCTGGTCGGACTCGTCGCGAAGAACGGCATCTTGATCGTCGAGTTCGCCAACGCTCAGCAGGCCCTGGGCATGTCCAAGCTCGACGCCGTGCGCGAGGCCGCCAGCACGCGGTTGCGCCCCGTGCTGATGACCACGGTCGCCACCGTGGTCGGCCACTTTCCGCTGACGCTGGTCACGGGCGCGGGGGCGGTGGCGCGCAACTCGATCGGCATCGTGCTGGTGGGGGGCATGACGATCGGAACCTTGTTCACGCTGTTCGTCGTACCCTCGGTCTATGTGCTGATCGCCAGGGATCACCGCCGCGAAGCCACGACGGACGAGTGATGACGCGTCGATCGCACTGGCGCCGCAAGAGACCTATTCTTCCCGTACAGGAATAAGTTCTCAGAAACCGGACTTCTGGGCGATAATTCTTCCCGTACGGGAATATAGCTCGGAAGGACCAGGCTTCAGGACACTAGAACTTCCCGTACGGTAAAATTTCTAGCGACAAGCCTCTGGACCGCCCATATCCTTCCCGTACGGGAACATGTGATCGAAGTGCCCCTACAAACGGCAAGTGAGCTCGGAGCCATGATCCGCGCCCGCCGCAAGGCTCTCGGGGTGACACAGACCGAGCTTGCCGGTCTGTGCGGTGTTGGTGCGCGCTTCATCGTCGAGCTCGAGCGTGGCAAGCCGACGCTCGAGCTCGGCAAGGTACTCCGCGTGCTCGAGCGACTAGGAGTGCAGATCCTGGCGCGCCACGATGCGGACTCGGCATGAGCATGCTCTTCGTGCTGCTAGACGCGAGCGAGGTCGGTCGGATCGAACAACGACCTTCGGGACTGCGGTTCGCCTACTCGCGCGCCTGGCTCGATGCGCCGGGAGCGTTCGCCATCAGCCACTCGCTACCACTGCGCGAGCAGCCGTTCGACCAGGAGGCGACGCGATTCTTCGGCAACCTGTTACCCGAGGGTCCAGCGCGTACGTCGGTTGCACGGCAGGTCGGCATCAGCGAGGACAACGACTTCGCGTTGTTGCGCGCGCTCGGCCAGGAGTGCGCTGGCGCGTTGCGAATTGTCGAGTCACTCGGACGTCCCGTCACGCGCGCCGAGCCGCCGCGGTTAGTGACTGACGATGACCTCGATGGTTGGGCACGTGGATCAGGCACTGCAGTGTCAGGGAGTGAGCTTCGCCTGTCGCTTGCCGGGGCACAGTACAAGGTCGGCGTCGTGCTCGACGGTGACGACCTCGTTCTTCCGGAGGAAGACTCTGCGTCGACACACTTGCTGAAGTTGCCGAATAGGGACTACGCGGCGCTCCCGCAAAACGAGGCGCTCGTGCTTGCCCTCGCGCGCGCAATCGGACTCGACGCGGTCAAGAGTCGGTTGTGGACAAGAGGCACGCGAGTACCACTGCTCCTGGTCACCCGCTACGATCGCGTCGGCACACCGGTGCGACGGCTCCACCAGGAGGACCTGTGCCAAGCGCTCGGCGTCGATCGAAGGTCCAAGTATGAGATCGAGGGCGGGCCGTCATTCAAGCGCTGCATGGAGATCATCCGCAAGCTCAGCTCTCGTTCGATTCTCGATCAGCGCGCGCTGCTGCGGTGGCTCGCGTTCTGCGTGGCCGTCGGCAACTGCGACAACCACGCGAAGAACCTATCGCTACTGCGTGATGACTCGGGCCGGTGGCGCCTCGCACCCTTCTACGATCTCGTCTGCACTCGAGCGTATCGGACGCTGACCAGGAGGCTCGCGATGGCGATCGGTAGACGAACGAACGGTGACAACCTGCCGCGAGCGGCATGGCACGACGAGGCACTGGAGGTCGGAGTCACGCCGAAGTACTTGGCCGAAGTCGCATCAGGCGTGGCGGCCGACGTCGAGCAAATGCTGCCTGAGGTGCAGGACGAACTATCATCACAACTCGGCGGCCGCGCTGCCCTCGGGGCGAGCCTACGCGCGATCCGCAAGTGCACCCGCACGCTGCAGCGCGGGCTTGCCTAGCTGCAGCCCTCGCCGACGCCGTTGGGGGTGCGGCGACCGCGGCCCAGCTTGCCTCGGCGGGAGGCCGCCAGTAAGGTGGCCCGGCCGGGAGCCGGTCCATGATGCGCAAGCGTGGCGGGTT
>CANLQR010000116.1 GCA_947492135.1 Deltaproteobacteria bacterium
CATCTCTGCATCTCTGCATCTCTGCATCTCTGCATCTCTGCATCTCTGCATCTCTGCATCTCTGCATCTCTGCATCTCTGCATCTCTGCATCTCTGCATCCGCGCTCGTGCAGCGCACGCTCGCCATCCAGCTCGCTCTCGTGATCGACATCGTCATGCTCCTGCGCGACCGCATCGGCGAGTGGTGTGCCAGCTCCAAGGAGCCAAGAAGAAGAAGTCTCAACCCACCACCTGAGCCATCACCTCGTCGCTTCGCTCCGAACCTGCCCAGATGCGCCGGAACGGGTGCCCAGATCGCGCCGGACCAGGTGCCCAGATGCTCCGGAATACGCAACTCGCGGAGAGACTCGGGCCAGCGGAGCGACACATCTAGAATGCCGCCGGTAGCCCGAGGCGGATCTCGGCCAACTCGCAATGCTGTCTGCATCGATCGGGCTCATCGTTCGAGCCAAGTTCGTGGTCCTCGTACTCGGGCCAGGCGAAGACGTCGAGATACGACTCGTTGGTCTCGGCATCGTTGACGCGAACCTCCAAGGGTATCGGCTCGCCGTCATCCGACTCGAACGTCACCCCACTGAGCAGGCGCAGCGCTGTGATATCATCATCCAACGCGGCACGCTCTATCGCGATCAGGCCAACGCCTACGACGACGTCGGGCCCACAGTCGACAACGGGCGGAGCATCGCTACCCCTCAGGTTGATATCGCATGTCAGTGGGACGGAGATCTCGCTCCTCACCGAAACCACGATGTGCTGCGGGAACAAGTCGCTGCGCCCGAACAACTCGATGCGGGTGGTATAGATGCATTCGTCCCCATCGCGGCAAGCACAGCCCGCAACTGCGGCGAGGGCGAGGAGCTGATGTCGGTGCCGGTGCAGTCGTCGCACGATGGCGTTCGGACCGTGCTGCACGCGAACCAGGAATGATGTGAGTGCTACCCAACCCGTAGTACAAACGCCGGAGAATAGTCGCCGCAGCCAAAACCGCTTTCGTGTCACCTTAGCGCACAAGTTCCTGGAAGGAGAAGCGAGAGAACAATGGGTCGCCCGACAAGCACGAGATCCCAGGGTCACGGGAAGAGGGCGGCGAAATCGACGACGTGGTCGACGCGGTCCGCAGTGAGGCGGACGCCAATCTGTTGATTGTTACCACCGCCATGGTGGATAGCCACAATTCGGCGCACACCATTCTTGTTCCGGTAGATGCCGGAGCCGCTGGCACCATGATCGGAGTGACAGTAGTGACGTATTGATAATTGGTACGCTTCTGGCGTGCTACAGTTGTCTGACCATTGGATCCCGCCATCTCCCATGTCCCGTGGGTAGCCGACCATGTGGGCCTTCAGGCCATAGAACGTCGCATTGGAGATAGACTGCACTACCCATGATTCGACCGGAGGAGGAGAATCCAGTGCTACCAGAGCCCAATCACGCCAGTAGTTACCGTAGTCGATCCATTGTCCGGGAACCCATATCCAAACGACATTTTGTCGACCATACGGGAAGTTCTCCACGCCGTTCTTCCTTGTGTAGGCAGGGGTGAAGAACGAACAGGCGTCTCCTTTCCACTTGCCGAATTCGTTCAGACAATGCGCGGCCGTTATTATCACTCTCCTCGCCACCACTGTAGCAGTGCAGGTGCTCGCCGGCGCGTCAGGGCAGCCGAGCGCGTCCCCCTCACGTATCCAGAGTTTTCCGATCGAGCGCCACGGCGCGACAGCTGGGTTCGCTATCTCCGAGCCATGCGGCATGCTCACGCCTAACCCGCCAGCGCCACCTCCAAGTTTCTCCGTCGTGGTGTCAGGGGGCAGTTGACACTTCCCGAGGTTCGACTCGCGGTAGATCCAGCCCGTCCTCGCGTCCACGAGCACTCCGCAATCTCGTCGCTCGTTGGTGGGTTCAATCCCGAATGTGCTTCCGCGTCCGATTGAATCGCGCCGGTCCGACGTATGCCCAGCCCGCTGCCAACTCGCCCCGTTCGGGGTGACAAACGCCTCAAGGTTGAGCGCGGTAACCTCGCTCAACGACATGACTTGGCGCCCTGTGGTAGAGGCTCCCGACCAATACACGCTTGCGAATTCGTAGGGCGCTGGCGTCACCAGTGGCGATCGAGGCACGCCTCCTGCTGAGAGCCGCTTCGACGGCCGACGGTCGTCCGTCCATGCTGCTGCCGAATGACCTGCCGGTTCCGACGGCGCGGTGACAGCACCAGCGTCGGTGCGCTTGCATCTGTACGATGAGGTTGCAGCCAAGGACGTTGCACTCACCGCGGATCCTGGGTCATGTGGGTCACGCCACGCCGACCTTGGCGCGTCCAGCGCACGACCCGAGCACCCACAGTCTGCGGTTTCTCCTCTGCCAGCCGCCACGCTCCGACGGCGGCTCGTCCTGCCGGCCATCAGACGCTCGTCCTGACAATGAGGTCAACGCTGATGATGATCCAGAGCGAGACGGGGCCCGTCGCAGGTGCGTATGACTTCAGCAACACCTTCACAAACGGGTGCTGTGCCTGTGTGACCGGTGTGGTGAGGTTCACCAGTCCTGGCACCGTGGCCGGATTGGTCGTATTTGTTATCTTGGGGGTCAGCGCGTCGGACAGGGCCGGGAGCGAGAAGTCGGATGGGTCCAAGCGGCTCGGGTTGCTCTGCCGAATGAGCACTTCGAACCCCGCTGGGGTGATAGCCGAGAGGTTGCGTGCGTGAACACGCACGGAGGCACCGATGAAGGCGTACGCTGGCACCTGGATTGAGCCGGCGAGGAGCACTTCCTGTGTCCCGTTCAGCGCGAGAAAGCTGTGGTTGAACTCCGCGTACTCGCAAACCGTGATTACATTGCCATCATTCATGCCGGCCTAGCCTTCCGCCGGCACTCGCCGGCACTCGCCGGCACTCGCCGGCACTCGCCGGCACTCGCCGGCACTCGCCGGCACTCGCCGGCACTTTTCGACGGTACGGGCGCCTCCGGAGGTTGTCAAGGCAGGAAAACATTTCAGCCTCTTGCACACACCTCCGCCACGACGCGGGTGGGGCCCTTCCCGTTCCACCGCTTGAGACGTCTCCCGAAAGGACTCGGCGTCGTCCTTGTCCCATCCGAACAGAGAACTCGACGTCACCTTCGCCAGTTCCTTGCGGGCCGCCGATGACGAAGCGGGCTGTCGGGTTGATCAGGAACTTGGTGTTCTTCAGCCATTCCTTCGGCAGCACCGGACGGATGATCTCCTCGACGAACGAGGCCTTCATCTTGGTCGGCGTCTCGCTTTGATCCGGTCTGTGCTGAGTCGACAGCACGACCGTGTCGGTCAAGTGCGGCTTGCCGTCGACGTAGCGCATCGTCACCTGGCTCTTCGCGTCGGGCCGCAGGAACGGCAGCCGGCCGTCCTTGCGCAGTTGCGCCTGGCGCTTCCGGCCATCCGCGGAACTGTCAAGGACCGGGTGATCTGATCGCATGCGGATCGGCAGATGTGACCACCTCGCCGGTCCCGGAAAACCGCGAAAGGCGGCCAGGGAAAAACGAGGTCCAGTTCGGCAGATGTGATCCGTGGGCTCCTCGTCGGGTGTTCAGGTCGTCGAGGTGGTTGAGGTCAAGCGGCGCACGCAGGTCGGATCCGGCGCGAACGCCTGACCAACCTCGACCGTGAACGGTGTCGGACCAGCACGGCCAGCACGCGCTCGCTCGCCCATCGCCGACCGGCCTCGACGCTGAGCTCGCCGTCGATGCTGCGTGTGGTCGCGACGACGCCGATGATCGAGACGCCATGGCCGTCGCCGCGTCCGATGTCGTCGACGGCGACCACGGTGAGCCAGCCCGCGGCGGTGGGCGACAGCAGGGTCGCGTCGCCCCACTCGGTTGCCGTTCTGACCCTCCTCTTCCCGTGGAACCTGGGCACCGAGGGGTGTGAGCCATGGTGGCCAGCTGGCCGCGCGCGGCGACCCGCGCAGTTTTTGCCCCGGTTCCCCGGTGCCCGCCGCGTTCGTGGCAGTCGGCTACCTCGGCGCACCGCGGCACACTGATCCCATGGTCGACGACGTCCTGCCCCTGGTGATGGATGTGATGACGCGCGAGGTGTTCGCGGTGGCGCCCGACACCAGCCTCGAGACCGCGGCACGGCTGCTGACCGAGCGCCGAATCAGCGCTGCGCCCGTGATCGACGCGCACCACCGGGTGGTCGGCGTCGTCAGTCTCAGCGATCTCGCCGATCCCGATCGCGTGCCGTCGGACGAGCCAGGCTACCCGATCTACTACCGCGTCACCGAGGGGTACACCTCGGCGCTGGGCGGCGTCGAAGAGGCGGGTCCCGGCCGCGTCGCCGACGTCATGACTGCGGCCGTGCTCTCGGTGCCGGCGGATGCGACCATCGCCGAGGCAGCCTCGCGGCTATTGCAGCTCGGTGTGCATCGCCTGCTGGTCGTTCACGGCGATCGCTTGAGCGGGGTGGTGAGCGCCGTGGATCTGCTCCGTGGTTTCGTGCGGATGCACGCGTGACTCGGCGCGACGGTGCGACCTCGGCGAGGCTGCGGTCGCCGCCGTTCACTCGGGGCGCACGCTGGCGCAGGTCGTCTCGAACGCGTCGAGCACAGCCTTGCGGTCGGAGCTCCAGGTGCGCAGCGAGAGCACGATCGCTCGCTCGTGGCCGGGGTGGAGTCGATAGCACTCCAGCACCAGCTCGCCGTCCTGGCCGGCCCGCGCATCGAGGCTCGCGCGACCGCAGCGTCGCACGCCGTCGCCGTTGGCGTCCAGGATCGTCTCGACCCGCTCGACCTTCCCACCGAGCGGTCGCGGTTGGAGCAGCTCACGACAGCCGTCGTCGATCTGCTCGGTGATCTTCGCGTCGGCGCACGGGTGGCAGCCGATGGTCGTGACGTCGAGGTACGCCGGTGGCTCGCGGCGGGTCCACCTCGCGCCGAATCCGCTGCGTGACGCCACGTCGAAGTCGACCGGCACGACGAGGCTCGCGGTCCGCTGCTGCCCTTCGCGCGGCTCGAACGTCACCTGCGTGCGACCGTCGGCGCCGAGCGCCGGGGCCGGAGGCAGCGCGGCCTCGCGGGCCTCGCTCAGCTCCCCGGGGGTTCCGCCGTCGGTCACCCGATCCTCGGCGAGCGCACGCGCGGCCTCGGGGTCACCCGCGATCGCGTCGCGCAGGGCCGCAGTGAAGGTCGGATCCTGCTGGAAGCCGAGGCTCTGGATCTCCCTGTCACCAAACGCACCGCCGAATTGCGGCGCCCACAACAGGCGATCGGCCACGGCGATCGCGTAGGTCTGGCCGGTGATCGCGGCTGTCGCTGCGGGCAGGCGCGCGCGTCCCGATTCGCTGATGCCCAGCTCGACGCCACCCACGCGGCCAGCACGGACGGCGACCCACGAGAGATCCGAGCCGTACACGGCGATCGCGTCGCGTTCGACGACTTCGATCTCGAGCCGCTCGTCCTCGCTCGCGGGGCGAATCAGGCCGAACAGCCAGCGCCGATCGGCAGCCAGCGTGATCCCGTCGAACCACGGGCGCACGCGGGCGAAGGTCTGCGCGAGCGTCTCCCCCGGTACGCGATCGATCTCGAAGGCGAAGCCCTTGTCGGTGCCGCTGGTCCGCGTGGCCACGGACACGCCCGCCGGCGGCTCGCCCTTGGGCACCGTCAGGCGCGGCGAGAAGTCGACGCGGTGGAGCGCGAGTGCGATCGCCTTCGGATCCCGCGGGGTCACGGCGTCAGGCGGCGGACCGAAGAGCGAAGCTCGCTGCGATGGGCCCGCGGCCGGCTTCGGGGCCTTCGCCTCCGTCGAGACGGTGGTCACCACGGATGGTTGCGGTGCCGCGGGCACGGTCGGTGCTGCGGGCTCGGATGCCGCGGGCCGCGATCGCACCGTGGGCAGAGAACCGCTGGAGCACGAGATCTGGGCGTTCGGGATCCCGCACCCGACGAGCAGCAAGAGGCCGATGGCGACGCGTGCGGTCACGCGCGCGATCATACGCGGATCGCCGGGCGGTCGCCGCGACCATTGACCTTGCCTGCCCGAGCAGCGGCTGGGGCAAGACTCTCGGGCGAAGCCTCTGGGCGAAGCCCTTGATAATTGGCGAAGACGCAGTCGTCGCGAACGCAGTGCTTCGCGCAGATTTTGCTCGCCGCCTGCGCTTCGGACTCCGTAGACGCGACCACGCCACCCGTGGCAAAGCCGTGACGCGGGAGCACGAACCATGTCCATGCGTGAGGTGATCGACGCATTCCTGGCCGAGAAGTCGCTCGCGTTGGTTGGCGTGAGCCGCGATGGCCAACGCGGCTTCGGGAACGCGGTGCGCAAGGAGCTCGCCGAGAAGGGCTACCACCTGTTCGTGGTGCACCCCGAGGCCGACAAGATCGCCGACCAGCCCTGCGCACACTCGCTCGCCGAAGTCGCCGCGCAGGTCGGGGGCCTCGTGCTGGTCACGCCACCGGCAGAGACCCTGAAGCTAGTCGAAGAGGCCGCACGGCTGGGCATCAGGCGCGTGTGGTTGCAACAAGGCGCCGAGTCACCCGAGGCCATCGGTGCCTGTGAGCAGCACGGCATCGCGGTGGTGCACGGTGAGTGCATCCTGATGTTCGCCGAGCCGACGGCGTGGTTTCACCGCGCGCATAGGTGGATGCGAGGGACGTTCGGCCACCTGCCCGAGCACGAGCACCCCGATGCACCCCACGATCGCACGAGCCTCGAGCGCAAGCTCATGCGCGAGGTGGCCGCGCTCGAGCTGCCCGCCGGCTCGGCCGACACCGAGGCGCCGGTCACCGAGAGCGATCTCGCGTCCCTGCCCGCCGCCGCACAGCGCTACTTCGGTTTCATGAACGTCGTCGGCAGACCGCGCGACGTGTCGTTCATGATGCACTTCCAGGGGCGCTTCCTGTTCGGAAAGGAGTGGGTCCCGTGCGAGTGCGCCCAGTTCAACTCGCGTCTCGCTGTCGCACGCATCTTCCACATGCGCCTGCGCGTCAAGGGCATCGTACCGACGTACGTGCGTGACACCTACGCGCGCGGTCACGGTCGCATGCTCGGCAAGGCGCTCGACAGCTTCGCCGTTGTCGACGACCAGAGCGAAGCGATCAGTATCGGCGAGTGTGTCACCTACCTCAACGACGCCGTGCTCATGGCGCCCTCGATGTTGCTCGTGCCGGCCGTGGGCTTCACGTCCGCCGGCGAGAACGCCTTCGATGTCGCGCTCACCGACGCGGGGCGGACCGTACGCGCCCGCGTCTTCGTCGCCGCGGATGGCTCGGTGACCGACTTCTCCACCACCGATCGGTTCTACGCGCCGCCCGGATCCAAGAGCCCGCCCGCGCGTGCCGAGTGGCGCACGCCGGTCGAGGGCTGGCAGGAGCACGCAGGGCGGAGGTTCCCGACGCGGGGCACGGCGGTGTGGATGCTCCCCGAGGGGGCGCTGCGCTACGCCGAGTTCCCATTCCACCCGGGTGCGTTCGTGCTGAATCAGCAGCCCGTCGCGCTCGAATGATGACCGCGTCGTCGCAGTCGAGCGAGCGCGGTACTCGACACCCATGGTCGTCGAGGTGTCGCTGGCTGTGTGTCGTTCGACGCACACTCACTCGCCGTACGCAGACTCGCTCATCCCAACCCCATCCGACTCGGCTATCGTCCGTGGATGCGGTCTCATCAATTCGTGGTGCTCCTCTTCGTTTGGGCCGCGGGCTGCGGTCCGCGCGTGCCCACCCAGAGCGAGGCGCGGGCAGCGTTCGTCGAGCGGCGCGCTCGCGTGGAAGCCTTCGAGGAATCGCTGTTCTTCCTGATCGCGACTGCGTCGGAGGAGCCGACGCCGACGCCGACGCAGATGAAGCAGCTCGTCGTCACGGCCGAGGCGCTCGGCTTCCACGGTTTCACCGGATTCCCTTCCGTCCCGCCATGCGTGGGCGGCAGCGGCCCCGGCGAAGTGACCCCCGAGCAGGGCCTCTCGGAGGGCAAGTACTCCGTCGGCTACGGGCTCTACCAGACGGCCTGGAACGATGGTCGCCCGCACGGCGATGGCGAGTTTCATCCGGGCATCGTCGTGCGCTGGCGACTCGGCGAAGCGGACGGGCCGCTGCGAGAGCCGGTCACGCTCTGCATGCTGATCGACGGCACGCCGCGGCCCGAGTGATGACGCTAGCCCTGTAGCAGCCGCCGCAACACCGTCTCCACGCCGGTGTTGCCGTTTACACGGCGGTGCCCGCCTGGCGCTGCGTGGCTTCGCGATGATGCTGCTGTGGCACGATCGCATGCACGACGATCCCGCACAGCGCTGGCTACGCGAGGTCATCGTCGAGGTCGTCGGCGCCGTGGCGCCCAAGCGCCACGGCCGGTCCAAGGCCCCGCTGGGGCGACCCGCGTCGCGCCCCGCGCGGTGAGGGCCTGTGCGCCGCACGATTCGCCTCAACATTTTTCCACCGAGTCGCAATCTCTCCGGCGCTCGCCAGGACTCCCCAAGCGAATCGAGGAGCCCATGACCATCGCCAATACCCACGCCGCCGTTGTGTTCACCGCCGGGATTTCACTCTTTGCCGCCTGCGCTCCGCGGGCGACGTCCATGGACACCGCCACGGACACCGATGCCACCGAGGGCAGCTCGTCCGACGCCGATGGCGGTTCCAACGAGAGCACGCTCGGCGCGACCACAGCCGCGACCACAGCCGCGACCACGGCTGCGACGACGGCAAACGACACCACCAGTGACTCCCAGACCAGCTCCGCGACCACTGGCGTCGGCCAGACCACCTTCGACGAGGGCACCACAGGCACGGGCGGCGAAACCTCGAGGTTCGGGAGCTATGACCTGACCAGTGGCGACGCGACCCTCGAGCCGGCTGGTTGCGCGATCGACAAGGGTGACGCAGGCGCATGGACCATCGATCTCGACGAACCCAGCGACGACGGCAGCTTCGCCATGCGCGAGCTGTTCGGGCCCTACGCCAACCAGTTCGCGTGCGCCACGACCGAGGCGGGATTTCACTGCACCTTCGAGGTCACCGTCGACTACGCCGCGATGGGTGGGCCCGACGCGGTCATTCATCTGGCCGCCGTGTACGAGGCGACGTGGACCGACGGTGACGGCCTCGTCGGTGACTATGACGTCGCGTTCTCCTGCGCGGGCACCGAGTGTGGCGAAGTGACCGACCAGTGGAGCGTCGTGACCTTCCCCTGCGCGGTGGGTGTGGCGTTCACGGGCGTGCTCGATCCTCAGGCAGGGGCGTGACTGGACCGCGACGTTCCACACCGCTACGATCGCGGTGTGGACGACGATGTCGCGCTGCTCGAGCGCTGGCGCGGTGGCGACGCCCGGGCAGGCGAGGCGTTGTTCGAGCGCTACTTCGACGCGGTTGTTCGCTTCTTCCGCAACAAGCTGCCCGACGGCACCGACGACCTGGTCCAGCGCTCGTTCCTGGCCTGCGTCGAGGGCCGCGATCGCCTCCGCGCCGATGGGAGTTTTCGCTCCTACCTCTTCGGGGTCGCGCACAACCTGTTGCGCAAGCACTTCCATGCGCGCAGCGCCGACCCGATCGACTTCACGCAGCGATCGGTGTCGGACATGCGGCCGTCGCCGAGCACGATCGTTGCGAAGAGTCGCACCCATCAGCTGGTGCTGGAGTCACTCCGGCGGGTGCCGCTCGACTACCAGATCGTGCTCGAGCTTCACTATTGGGAGGACCTCACGGCAGCCGAGATCGCCGCCATCACCGACGTTCCGCTGGGGACCGCCAAGACCCGGCTTCGGCGCGGCCGGGAGCTGCTGCTGGAGTGCCTCGTGGCGCTGACCGGAGGCACTGGGGCGTCACCTGTCGGCGACGACGAACTCGACCAGCGGGTGCAAGAGCTACGCGCATGTCTGTTGTTGTGAACGCGAGGCTGCGGTGAACGAGTCGGACACCGCCGAGCTCGACAGTGCGTTGGCGCCGACCGCAGCCGGCGAGGGCACACAAAGCCGGCCCCCACTCGGACTCGAGTACCGCCAACTCAAGGCCCGGACCCGCGAAGCGCTGTTCGGCGTCACGGACGACCCGGTACGCATCGGCCGATTCGCCGTGCTCCGCCGTATCGGCGAAGGTGGCATGGGGGTGGTCTACTCGGCCTACGACGACGAGCTCGAGCGCAAGGTCGCGATCAAGCTGGTGCGACCCGAGCTGGGACTCGACGATGCACAGATCCGCATCCGTCGCGAGGCTCAGGCAGCGGCGCGGCTGTCTCACCCCAACGTGGTTTCCGTCTACGAGATCGGCGAGCACGAGGGCCGCTTGTTCGTGGCGATGGAGTTCGTTCGCGGGCAGACCCTCAGGCAGTGGCTGCGCGGGGGGCCGCGTCCGTGGCAGAGCATCGTCGACGTCTTCATCGACGCTGGCCACGGGCTGCAGGCCGCGCACGCCGCGGGTCTCGTGCACCGCGACTTCAAGCCCGACAACGTGATGATCGGCGACGAGGTCTCGAGCGCCCGCGGCCACGGGCGCGTGCGCGTGCTCGACTTCGGCGTTGCCCGGCGGGTCGCGAGCGCGGTTGAAGCAACGGATGATCTCGCGAACGATGGCGGTGCCGCGGCCTCACGCCCGCCGGTGCGTGGGACGCAGGACCCGACCGATCCGGGCCCGACCGAAGCGGCCCGAAGCGCGCGCGGTCCGACCGAGCCCGGTCCGCCGACCGCGTTGACCGGGGTCGGTGCACTCATCGGAACTCCGGCGTTCATGGCACCCGAGCAGCTTGCGGGCGAGGTCGCCGATGCGCGCAGCGATCAGTTCGCATTTTGCCTGTCGATGTGGCTGGCGCTCTTCGAAGAGGCACCGTTCGCTGCGAACGACGAGTCGGGTCGCTCCGTGGTTCGCGCAGCCGCGCCCATTCGGTTGCCGAGTCGGCCGACGCAGGTACCCACGCGCGTGCGTCGGCTGCTCGAACGCGGGTTGTCACCGCGCCGTGAAGACCGCCACCCCTCGATGGATGGACTCATCGCGGGTCTCATCGCCGCGCGACATCGACCCCGCCGGTGGGGAATCGCCCTGGCACTGACCGCGGTGACGGGCGTGGGGGCAGGCGTGTGGGCGACGCATGAGCCCTCGGACTGTGCCGCCGCGACAGCGCAGCTCGCCGACGTGTGGGATCGCGGCCCACGCACTCGCATTCACCTCGGGCTGCGCGAGACTGCGCTGCCGGGTGCCGCGGAGATCTGGCTCGACCTCGAACCCGCGATCGACGGTTTCGCCGACGCCTGGCGCGAAGCCTCTGGGCGCGCGTGTGCGGGCAGTCCTGCTGCGAGTGAGCAGGACGTCGCGCTGCAGCAGCGTCGCTGCCTCTCGTCGAGGCTCACCGACCTGCGCACTCTCGTCGCGCCGCTCGCGAGCGGCGATGCGACGCTGTTGCAGGCCGCGCTCGCGACCGTGCGCCAGTGGGATCCGCCCGCAGCCTGTCTCGACCCCGAGCAGCTGCGAGCGTGGGCCGAACACGAGGCGCAGCTCAACGCGCCACCACCACCGGGGTCGGCCGATGGCTTGGTTTCCGACTTCGAGTCGGACCCGATTTCGCGCTTCGGTTTTGGCTGGGTGAAGTCGACCGACGAGTTCATCGACGGCACGTCAGAAGTGGTGATCGACCTCGCCGACGTCGGCGCTCATGGCAGTGCTCATGCGCTGCGCATCATCGGCGAGGTGCGGACCAACGATCGCGCGCAATGGGCCGGGGCCATGTACTTCCCAGGGCCCATGGCGATGGCAGCGGCGAATCTCACCACGCTGCCGATACTCTCGTTTGCGGCCCGCGGGACACCCGGGACCTACGACGCGGTGCTGTTCACCCAGGTGGAGGGGCTCGGAGAGACCCGGATCTCGTTCGAGCTCGACGAGCAGTGGAGGGAGGTCCACATCGACCTGCGGACCCTCGGCGCGCCGCTGTACGGCGTCACCGGGATCTTCATCGGTCGCTCCGATCCCGGGAAGTTCGAGGGCTTTCTCGACGACGTCCGGCTCGACGGCGCGCCACCGCGGTGACGCGGTTTCCCCGCGGTCCCCGCGTCGCGTTCGCCGCCCGCCCCAAACCACCCTCGCGCGTCGCGATTGCGATCCGGCAGCCGTGCGCCGTACGCTTCCTCGACTTCATGAACACGCAACTCGTCGACCTCCTCGGTGCGGACGCCGGAACCCTGCTCGAGCACACCTGCAAGACCATCGGCAAGGAGCACCTGCACCTGCCGGGTCCCGACTACGTCGATCGCATCTTCGCCGCCTCAGACCGAAACAACGGCACGCTGGGCAGTCTGCAGCGGCTGTACGGCCACGGCCGGCTGGCCAACACCGGCTACTTGTCGATCCTGCCGGTCGACCAGGGAATCGAACACTCGGCGGGAGCCTCGTTCGCCAAGAACCCGGCGTACTTCGACCCCGACAACATCGTCAAGCTCGCGATCGAGGGCGGTTGCAACGCGGTCGCATCGACCTTTGGCGTGCTCGGCATGGTCGCGCGCAAGTACGCCCATCACATCCCGTTTCTGGTCAAGATCAACCACAACGAGTTGATGACCTATCCGAACAAGTTCGATCAGATCATGTTCGGCACGATCGAACAGGCCCACGACATGGGTGCGGTCGCGGTGGGTGCGACGATCTATTTTGGCTCTGCAGAAAGCGCCCGGCAGATCGTCGAGGTCGCCCAGGCCTTCGCGCGCGCGCACGAGCTGGGGATGGCCACCGTGCTGTGGTGTTACCTGCGCAACCCAGCGTTCAAGAAGGACAAGGACTACCACGTGAGCACCGATTTGACCGGCCAGGCGAATCACCTGGGGGTCACGCTCGGGGCCGACATCGTCAAGCAGAAGCTGCCGGAGAACAACGGGGGTTTTGTCGCGCTCAACACCGGCGACTCGGGCTACGGCAAGCTCGACAAGCGCATGTACAGCGAGCTGAGCACCGATCACCCGATCGATCTGTGCCGATATCAGGTCGCCAACGGCTACATGGGCCGCATCGGCCTCATCAACTCCGGCGGGGCTTCGGGGGCCAACGATCGCGCCGACGCGGTGCGCACCGCGGTCATCAACAAGCGCGCTGGGGGCATGGGCCTGATCTCGGGCCGCAAGGCGTTTCAGCGGCCGATGGCCGAGGGCATCGAGCTGCTCAACTTGATCCAGGACGTCTACTTGGACACCGGCATCACGGTCGCGTAGCCGCAGCGTCGAGGCCAGAGCGGTCGGTGGCCTCGACGCCGAGCGCCTTGCCAAAGGCGGCTTGGTACTCGGGAAATTCGTGGATGTCGTCGTGCCCGGCACCGTGGACCCGAATCAGCTGGGCGCCCGGCGTGCGCTCGACGATCGCTTCGCTGTGCTCCATCGGGATCAAGCGGTCGACCTCGCCGTGCAACACCAGCACCGGGCCGGTGATCCTCGCGGCGTCGTCCTCGGTGGCCAGCGGATAGCGCAGCAACATGCTGGGCACCCACGGGAACTGCAGCTTGCCCATCGCGATCATGCTGCGGTAGGGCGACACCAGCACCGTCATGTCGGGACTCACTTCGGCGCCGAGCCCGGCCGCGAGTGCCGTGCCGAGCGACCGACCCACGATGATCGTGCGGCGACCGACATACTCGGGCGCGATCGAGTCCCACGCGGCCCGGACATCGGCGCGCAGCTGGGCCTCGTTGTCGATGGTGCCGGTGCTCTTGCCGTAGCCGCGGTAGTCGATCATGAACAGATCGACGTTCGCGCGGCGATACACCGCGACGTTGGTGAACCACGACTCGAGGTTGCCGGCGTTGCCGTGCAGGTAGAACACCACGCCGGTCGGGCTGGGTAGCCGCAGGTGCAGTGCGCTCAGGCGCGCGCCGGGCACGTCGATCGCGACCTCGCGCACGTCCGGTCCAAAGTCGAACACATGGTCTGCCGGCAGCGGCTCGGGGACGAAGATCAGGCGCTCCTGCAGCCCCCAAACCGCGACCAGCACGACCGTGTACAGGCCCAGCAAGGTGGCGACGCTGCGCAGCACGACACCGCCTGCACGCTTGGGATCCCAGGGCACCGGGCAAGAATGATACAAGAACCCCGCCCGTGCCCAGCCCGGTCCGCACGCTTCGTGGTCGCGCGCTTTCGCCGTCGCGCGAGTCTCCCAGCCTCGAGCGCTGGGACGACGCACTGATCGAGATCGACGAGCTGGGCCGAATCACCTCGATCGCAGCCGCCCCGCCCGGCTGCCCCGTCGCCGTCAGCCATCCCGGCTGCGTGTTGATGCCGGGCCTGGTCGACGTCCATCTGCACTTTCCCCAGACCCGCGTGATCGGCAGCGCCGCGGGGCCGCTGCTCGAATGGCTCGAGCGCTCGGTGTTTCCGGAGGAGGCCCGCTTTGCCGAGCCGCTCTATGCCAGTGCGGTCGCCACGGAGTTCTGCGATGCGATGATCGCTCAGGGCACGACCTGCGCGGCGATCTACAGCTCGAGCCATCCGATCGCGACGGAGCTGTTGTTTGGTGAGCTCGACCGCCGAGGTCTGCGCGCGACCGTGGGGCCGGCGCTGATGGACCGCAACGCACCCGCGGAGGTGTTGCTCGCGGCCGAGCCCGCACTTGCAGCGTGTGCGGCGCTGATCCAGCGCTGGCATGGTCACGATCGCGGGCGACTGCGGATGTCGATCGTGCCTCGCTTTGCGCTGAGTTGCTCGGCGGCGCTCATGCGCGGCGCGGCGGACCTCGCGGCTGAACACGGCCTGTGGATCCAGACCCACATCGCGGAAAATCACGCCGAGATCGAAGCCACCGCGCAGGCGTTTCCCGCGGCCAAGGACTATCTCGCAGTGTACGAGGACCATGGTCTGGTCGGTGCTCGCACGATCCTCGCGCACTGCATCTGGCTATCGGACTCCGAGTGGGATCGTGTCGCGGCAGCCGAGGCCACGGTTGCGCACTGCCCTGACAGCAACTTCTTTCTGGGCAGCGGTCGCATGGCGCTGGGCCACGCGAGTCGTCGTGGGATCGAGGTCGGTTTGGGCACCGATATCGGCGCGGGCCGGAGCTTCTCGGTGCGGCGCATCGCCGCGAGTGCGTACGACAACGCGTTGATCGTCGGAGCGCCGGCGTCTGCCGAGGCGCTGCTGTGGTTGGCCACCACCGGCGGCGCACGGGCGATCGGTTTGGGTGAGGTGGTCGGTCGGCTTGCGGTGGGCTTCGACGCCGACGTGATCGCGGTCCCGCTCCCGCCGGTCGACGATGCCGGTCTGGTCGATGCGCTGATCTTTCGCCACGATGCGCCGCCGGTCGAGGCGACCTACGTCCGCGGCCTGCGCGTCTAGGCGCCGCGTGGCCGCGTGGCCGTGGTCAGCTTGGCCACCAGCTCGCGAGATCGATCTCGACCGTCTCGAATGGCTCGAGCCGCACGCACTCGTCGTCACCGTGCACGGCGATCTCGCGCCAGGTTCCCGCCTCGAGCCGACACACGCTGATGGAGCGCGCCTCGACGTCGACGTACCACAGCCATCCGATGCCGATGCGCGCGTAGAATCGTCGCTTCGTCACGAGGTCGTAGCCGCGCGTGCTGGGCGAGAGCACCTCGCAGATCCAGTCGGGTACCACGGTGATCGCGGTGTCGACGGGCAACGTCGGCAAGCGTTCGCGACGCCAGCCCGCGACATCGGGCGCGAATTCTGGCGAGCCCGGGACCTCGATGCCGGGCTCGGGCAAGAGCCACCAACCGCCCGGACCGCCGCGCCCTCGCTGGTACGGCGCATGGACGTCGCCGAGGATCGCGCCTTCGACGTTGGCGTGCACCGCTCGCGGGCGGGGTTGCACGTACAACTCGCCATCGATGATCTCCCCCTTGAGGTGCGACCCAAGCGCCTCGATATCCGCGAGCGTGGCGGGACGACCCAGCGATTGTCGCAACGACGACGACACGGGAGGCAGGGTAGCACGGCGGGCCAACACCGCGGGCGGGGAGTGTCCGCACCCGCGCCAGAGCGTTGAACGCTGCCTACGGTGCGATGGCGACGCAATCTGGGATCGCGCGGTCGATCGTCGGGCAGACGCAGAACACGAGGTTCGTGCAGTCGCAGCTCGAGACGGGTGTGTCGGAGATCATCAACCCGTCCCGCGATCTCGACATCAAGCCCTGAGCCGAAAGCCGGGGCTCGTCGCGTCTCTCTTGTCGAGGGATGCGCTGGATCGGGATCATCGGCTGGCTCGCGCTCGTGGGGTGCGGGCCGCGGGTCGTGCTCGGGGGCGAGGGCGACACGACGGACGGCATCGGCGAGGTCGGCACCGCCGTCACGTCGTCGGTGCCGGACGACCAAGAGGACGACGGCGACGTGTGGGATCCGGATCTGTACATGCAGGATCCGCCGGACCTGCCGCCACCCGTGAATCAGCTGGACATCCTCGTGGTGATCGACAACTCCGCGACGATGGGACCGACGCAGGAAGCGTTGATACGTGGGTTGGTGGGACTCGTCGGGCAACTCGAGGACGATCTCGAGCGACCCGTCGACGTCCAGCTGATGTTCACGACGACGGACATGGGCCATCCGCTGTGCGAAGGATTCGGACCGAGCAGCTATGTGCCGGCGCAAGGTGCTCCGACGACGACGGGCTGCAACCTGCGGCTCGATCACTTTGCGACCACGGGTCCCCAATCCGAGGCGCACAAGGAGCTGTGCACGGAGTTCTGCCCCGCCGACATCGTCCCCGGCGATCCGTTCGTCGCGTTCGCGATCGACGGCAGCAACAACATCACGCCCGGCGTCCCGACCAACGTCGACATCGACGGCGACGGCGAGCCCGACTCCGCGGTGAAGCGAGCGGTCGGTTGCCTCGCGCCGCAAGGCCTCTGCGGCTGTGGCTACGAGGCGCCGCTCGAATCGATGCTGCAGGCGCTCGATCCCGCGGCGCCGTGGAACAGCGGCGGTCGGCCGTTCATGCGGGCGGGCAGCACGCTCGTCGTCGTCGTCGCGACCGACGAGGCCGAGTGTTCGATGACCGAGACCGACTGGATGTTCGACGAGCAGTACGAGCCGGGTAGCGCCCTGCCCGCGAGTGCGGTGTGCTGGAACGCAGGTGTCGAGTGCGACGGCCCCGATGCCCTCGGAGTGTACTCCGACTGCGCGAGCGCCGAAGGTCCGCTCACGCCGATGTATCGCTACCACGAGCAGCTCGCGTGGCTGGCGGACGAGTACGCACTCGAGATCCGGATGATCGCGATCACCGGCGTCCCGCCCGTTTCCGGCCACAACCCTGCGCCACCGTTCGAGCCGATCGCGGGTGGCGTCGATGATCTCGCCGTGCACGACTGGCGCGACGGGCTCGTCCCCGACGGTGACATGCTCCCCGGCGACGAGGACGACGCCGCCGCGCTGCAAGAGCTTTACGGCATCGGCCCCGGCTGCGCGGTCGTCGACGCCGAGGCCGGCCACGTCGCGCGTGCCCTGCCGAACCACCGCGTGAACGAGGTGTGCCGCACGCTCGACGACGATGACCCGGCGACCGCAACGCATTGCTGCATCGAGTCCGCGTGCGATCCGATCGCCGGCCTCGATTGCATCATCGGCTGGAGCTACGACGAAGGCTCGCTACTGCCCGGCGGGTGAGCCCTCGAGCGGGGCTGTGGCTTCACTGCAGCGCACACGTGGTACGCTGCGAGGCGAGGGCAGCACCATGCCTCCGAGCACACCATCGTGGCTGTGCCGTGGATCCACCGCGCCAGGGCCGTGGCTGCTCGCGCTTTGCGGAGCCGCTGTGGCGCGTCGACGGCGGACGTCGGTCGCCGCGCGCTACGCGGGCGCGCGGGCTCCGAACGGAGCCCGACGCGAGGCACGCCGCCTCGCGGTAGCGGGCCTCGCCTTCTTTGCCGACGGCACGAGTGTCGGCGATGCTCGCACCGGATGAAGCGCAACGAGGAACAAACACCCGCCG
>CANLQR010000117.1 GCA_947492135.1 Deltaproteobacteria bacterium
GTCGGGCCACGCCTGCGCGACAAAACGGTGCGCGCCAACTATGGCCACTTCGCGCTGGCGTTCTTGGTGCGCCGTAAACACTTCGCGTTCATCCCCGGCATCGGGCTGGCGCTGTCGAGCCGCAACGGGCCCGGTGATCAGCGGATCAAGGAAACCGGCGTGGCGATTCCGGTCAAGCTGATGGGGCTGATCCCGGTCAAGGCCAAGCGCGTCGATGAGCTGCAGATCACCATCGGCATCGGCTACGATCTGGCGATCATGGCGAATACCCGACCGCTCAACAGCATCGCGCTGCAGGTCGGCGTCGCGCGGTTCTAACCCGCGAAGCGGGGCGTCTGGTCGCACGCCCCGCGAGCGAGAGCTGCACACACCCGGCCAGCGCGTCGTCGGTGTCGTCGTCATCGTCCACGCGGCCGAGTCGGCGATGGACAGTGCCCAGAACCTGCGCGAGATCGTGCTCGGTCGAGGCCGGCGCGGCGAGCCAGCGCACGGACGCGCCTTCGCCGGACTCGGACTCGGCGAACGCACCGTCGGTGGCTAGCACATGAAAATGAACGAAGAGCCCGAGGTCAAACCGAAAACGCTGCACGACCACGATGACCTCGGCATGCAACGAAGCCGAAGTGGCAAGCGCGTGATGTCGAGCGGTCCGGCGTCGCACCGAGTTCATGACTGCGCGCGCGAAGCACCGAGTCACGCGGGCCAGCAGCGCACGGTCATGACCCAGCCGCACCGCCAGGCTGCCGCATCGCAGCGCCGGCAAGCAGCGACCAAAAAGCCATGCTCGAAGTCGCCCGCGCGCGGGTCATCGCGTCGTCGCAACGACTCTTCGTCGAGATGCGCAAGCTGTGAACGGAGGTCGCGGTAGGGTCAAGTCAGTACATTGACCCCGATGGAGTGGGCGGCGAGCGCTTCGAGATCGTGCGGGTCGGACGTGAGCGCGGTGCCGTCGGGCTCGGCGAAGGCGACAACGAGCGCGTCGACGGCTGAACTAGCCTTCGAAAGTCGGCGCAGCTGGGCAGCTCGCCGCGCGATTGCCTCGGGAACGTCCTCGACGATGTCGCACGTCTTGAGAAATTGGTTGGTGGCTGCATCCCGCCCGGCGTGGCCCTGCAGACATTCAACGAGGACCACCGAGGGAACGAGCGGTGGCCACAGCCCAGCCCGGAGCAAGGAGCGAATCCGTGCAGCCGTCTCCTTGGAATGGCGCGCGAGCAGCGAGACGCCCCCAGAGTCCAATACGAGCTTCATCCTGCTTTCCGAGCGGGACGGCGAGCTGCCTTGCGAACCCAGGCGTCGGCGCGGGCCTGCTCCGCGGGTGATGGCTCGCCGACCCGCTTTGTGAGGCCGGCGAGGTACTTCTCGGTTTCCGCGAGCAAGTCCTGGCGACGCATTTCAGCAGCGAGCGCCTTTTGAAGCAGCTCCGAGACAGCCAGCCCGCGAGTCTTGACCTGTCGGTACAGCTCTTCCGGCAGGTAGACTTGCATCCGCGGCATACGTCTACATATACACCCACGCGGGACCGTCCGCAAATGCCGACGGTGGCTCGGCTCGGCGCTGCATCGCACCGAGCCGCTGGCCACGAGCGCGCAGACGTGGCCGTTGAACATGTCGATCGCGACCACGTTCGTGAGGTTCGCGACTGCGACCGGCACGTTGCTGTCGACGCCCTCGACACCAGCACCGGTGTGGACGTCGCGGACGCCCCCGCGCGCGCATCCGATCACCGCGCGTTACATTGCGCTCGCTGGCGTGATCAGCCCGAGCCGTGCGCCCTGGGGGTCGCGGACGAACGCGAACCGGCCGACGCCCGGCACCTCGATCGCGTCACCTTCGGCCTTGCCTCCGTTGCGCCCGACCCGGGCCACAGCAGCGTCGAGATCGGTCACGCTGACGTAGGGCAGCCAGTGGGTCGGGATGCCGGCCACCGGCGACTGCATGATGCCGCCACGCGGCTTGCCTTCGTTCTCGAGGACATAGTAGGTGTTCCCGCCCATCTCCATCGACGAGTGCGTGTAGCCGAACACGGTGCTGTAGAAGCCCAGCGCTGCCTTGGCGTCGCCGCACCACAGCTCGTTCCAGTGCATGGTGCCGGGGCCCTTGCTGGCCGGGCGGTCGTCGTTGACCGAGCGGAACAGCAACAGCGCGCCGCCTTGGGGATCGGCCACCGGCTGCATGCGCCCGATCGTCGGGATCTCGAACGCGTCCATCAAGGCCTTTCCACCATTGGCGGTCACCTTGCGCGCGGTGGCCTCGACATCCTCGACCGACACATAGGAGATCCAGTGCGGCGTGGTGACGCCCTTGGGCAGCGTCGCGAGGCCACCGACCGCGGCCTCGCCGGCCTTGATCATCGGGTAGCTCATCCCCGGCATCGGCATGGTCTCGATCGTCCAGGGCAATACCTCGGCGTAGAAGCGCCCGGCGGCGCTAGGGTCGTTGCTGAGGTGTTCGAACCACGTAAAACGGCCGGCATCGATCGACATTGTGAAGTCCTCTCGGGTGGGGCGGGCGAGCCTGCAGCACGGTGAATCCGGACCTTGGCCTCGCCTCTCGCCACGTGGGTCGAACGGGGGAACGCTCACTCGACACTCCCGGGTAAAAAAACACCGGGTGCCGCCAAGTCCTAGGAAATACAGAAGAAAAAAATACTCGCGGACGGCTGTCGATCGCGACTGGGTTTGATCGACCCTCATGCGTGGCACGAGCAGTGCCGCCCCAGGAGTCCGTCATGCAGTTCCTCCTTCTCATCTACCAATCCGAAGCCGTCGCCGCTGCCGCGACCCCGGCCGACAATGCCGCCATCATCGCCGAGTACGGCGCGTTCAGTCAGTCCATCAGGGCCTCGGGCAAGATGCTGGGCGGCGACGCGCTCAAGCCCGTCGAGACCGCCACCACCGTGCGGGTGCGCGACGGCAAGTCGATCGTGACCGACGGTCCGTTTGCGGAGACCAAAGAGCAGCTCGGGGGCTTTTATCTCGTCGACGCGACCGATCTCGACGACGCGCTCGCCATCGCCGCCCGGATTCCGACGGCACGCAGCGGCAGCATCGAGGTGCGACCGATCATGACGTTTGGGCCGTGACCTGGGTATGCTCGAGGCGCGTGGACCAGGCGCGTGTCGAGCTGCAGACCCTGATCCGCGAGCACCACGGCTGGGTACTCGCGCGGCTCGTGCGTCAGCTGCACGATCTCGAGCTTGCCCAGGACGCGCTGTCCCGGGCGATCGAAGCCGCGCTGGTGCAGTGGCCCGAGGGCGGCGTGCCCGAGGCGCCGCGGGCGTGGTTGGTCCGCACCGCGCGCAACAAGGCGATCGATGAGATCCGCCGGCGCGCGCTGTGGGCCCGAAAAAGTGACGAGGTCGCCTTGCTCGAGGGCCTCGAGGGGCCGACCACCGACGAGTTCGATGACGTGCCGATCCGCGATGACATGCTTCGGCTGCTGTTCACGTGCTGTCACCCGGCGCTCGCCGAGGACTCGCGCGTGGCGCTGACGCTGCAGGTCGTCACCGGGCTGCAGGCCGACGAGATCGCGCGCGCATTCTTGGTGCCGACCGCGACGATGGCTCAACGTCTGGTGCGCGCCAAGCGGAAGATCCGCGACGCCGGCGTGCCCTATCGAGTGCCTGATACCGCCGAGCTCGGTGATCGGATCGACGGCGTGCGCGCCGTGGTCTACCTGCTGTTCAACGAGGGCTACTCTGCAACCCAGGGCGATGCGGTGGTTCGCCACGAGCTGTGCCGCCACGCGATCGCTTTGGGCGAATCGTTGCTCGAGATCTTCAGCGACGATGGTGAGTGCGCGGGTCTGCTCGCGCTGATGCTCTTGCACGAGTCACGGCACGGCGCGCGCCAGGATGCGGCGGGCGAGTTGGTGCTGCTCGCCGACCAGGATCGCGGGCAGTGGGATCGGGCGCAGATCGAGCGAGGGACCGCGCTGGTGACCGCGGCGTTGCGTCGCGGTGTGCCCGGGCCCTATGCGCTGCAGGCCGCGATCGCGGCTGTGCATGCCAACGCTCCCCAGGCCGACCAGACCGATTGGGTTCAGCTCGCGGGGCTGTACGATCGCTTGCTGGCGCTGGTGCCCACGCCCGTGGTCGCGCTCAATCGTGCGGTCGCGCTGGCGTTCGCGCGCGGGCCCGAGGTGGGTCTCCGGGAGATCGAGGCGCTCGGCGAGTCGCTCGCGGAGTACTTCTTGTTTCACTCGGCGCGTGCCGATCTGCTGCGAAGGTGCGGGCGCGTCGACGAGGCGGTGGTCGCCTACCACCGCGCGCTCGAGCTGTGCCGGAATCTGGCCGAGCAGCGGTTTTTGCGGCGAAGGATCGCGGAACTGAGCGCCCGGGCGTGAGCACGCCAGTGCGGCCGCTGCTGCGGCGCATCGCTGCGCGCGCGCCCACCTGGATCGCCATGGCTCACGTCCTGCTGCGCAACCTCGACACGATGGCGGCCGCACGGTCGAGCCCGAGCTTCCCTGCTCGAATGCGCCTCGATCAACAGCGTGAGCACATCCCCGTTTCTGGCGGGGAGTCTGCCGACCGTGCCGCGGAAGTACACCGGGCGGGACGATCGGACCCCGCGGGCCACCGGAGTCGGGCGACGCGTCACGCTGGGGTTTCGCGGGCTGTCGTGGCTGGAGACCGCGGCGTATCTGCCGAATCGTCGAGATCGCCCACGCTGCCGGGCGATCGACTGCGGCGAGCTGGACTTCGATGGCGGCTGAGCACCTCATGCGCTCGGGCCGCCTCGCGCGCGCACGACGCCCGAGAGTGCTACGCTAGGCGACGTGCTGGACCAACTGCAGCCGCCGCCGCTGTGGCCCGAGAGCCTGATGAACGATCCGGATTGGCGGGCAGCGCTGGAGATGGGCATCGACATGGGTTTGCTCGAGGAGAACCTTCGCATGACCCCGGCCCAACGGATTCGAATGCTCGAAGCGATGGACGAGTTCTTCGTGAAGGTCCACGGCGCCGCGTGGAAGCGCTGAGGCCACAGCAGACGGACGAGATCCTGCGCTTGCTGCTCGCCGCGGGTGTGGAGCACGTGATCGTGGGGGGTGTCGCCGCGATCGCGTGGGGCAGCTCGGAGCTGACTCGCGATCTCGACGTGGTGATTCCGTTCGACGTCGAACGAATCACTCGCTTGATGACCGGACTGGCGCCGCACCGCCCGAAGCACATGACACGACCAGACCTCGGCGTGATCACGGATTCACCGGAACGCCTCGCGAAATTCAGAATGCTGCTCATCACCACGGATCTCGGGCGAATCGATCTCCTCCCGGAGGTCCAACCGATCGGGAACTACGACGCCCTCGTCTCACGTCGCGTGCGGATGGACCTCGGGGGACATGAGCACGACGTGATCGCGCTCGATGATCTGATCGCCGTCAAGGAGCACGTCGCGCGCCCCAAGGACCTCGTCGTCGCGGCCCAGTTGCGCGCGATCAGAGCGCGAATGCGGCACCCGTAGCCCCGGCTTTGACCGCGTGGCCGCCCTCCCGGTAGCTTGGAACGCCGACTCGGTCGCCCCGGCGCGGTGCACTGCCGAACGTCGTCACTCGTCACCGATGAGCTTCGCGCGGTCGCCACCTGCCGCCGGCGGCGACTTCGAGCACGGCTTTCTGGTGGCCGCATGAACGGCGATGTGGCGCGCAGTTTCTTGCGCGTGCCGTTGTGCTGCAAGTCCATGGTTTCCCGTGCGTCGGTGTCCGTCCGCTGGACCGCACCCCAGCCTGACTGCCGGCGCGTCGAACTCGGCGCTGGTGGTCTCAGTCTGAGATTTTGAGGGCGTGAGTCCGGTAGGGCGCCCGCTGCATCAGCGATACGCCTCAGCCTGCAGCGTGAACAGCCGCGCGTACCGCCCCCCGAGCGCGAGCAACTCCTGATGCCCGCCGCGCTCGATCACGCGGCCGCCTTGCAACACCACGATCTCGTCCGCCATCCGCACGGTCGAAAAACGATGCGACACCAGCACGACCATCTTGTCCGCCGCCAACCTGCGCACGCGATCGAACGCGTCGGCCTCGGCCTCGGCATCCATCGCCGCGGTCGGCTCGTCCAACACGATCAGATCGGCATCTTCGCGCATGAACGCACGCGCCAGCGCGATCTTCTGCCACTGACCACCCGACAGCTCGCGTCCGCCAGGAAACCACTTGCCGAGCTGGGTCTGATACGCGTCGGGTAGCTCGCCGATGAAGCCATCGGCCATACCGGCTTGGGCGGCGCGCACCCAACCGTCGACATCGCCGAAGCGCTCGACGTTGCCGGCGCCGATGTTCTCGCCGACCAGCAGTTGATAGCGCACGAAGTCCTGGAAGATCGCGCCGACCCGCGCCCGCAACACCTGCGGATCCCACTGCCGCAGGTCGAGCCCGTCGAGGGTGATCCGGCCCTCGCTGGGTTCGTACAGCCCCGCGAGCAGCTTGATGATCGTGGTCTTGCCGGCCCCGTTGTCGCCGACCAGCGCGAGGGCGCGACCAGGCCGCAGCTCGAGGTCGATGCTGTGCAGCGTCGGTGTCGTCGCACCCGGATACGTGAAAGACACGCGGTCGAACACCAGCCCCGAGCCGGGTTCGGGACCTTTTCTGGCGGTCCCCCGGCCCGGCGCCACCGGCTGCTCGAGGTACTCGTAGAGATTCGACAGGTAAAGGTTGTCCTCGTAGATGCCCCCGGTCGCGGAAAGGATCGAGGACACCGAGGATTGGCCCTGCTTGAACACCAGCAGGTACATCGTCATGCGCCCGATCGTGATCGCGCCGTCGATGGCGACCAGCGCGATCCAGGCGTACGCACCATAGAACAGCGCGGTGCCGACCAGGCCCAGCGCGGTGCCCCACAGGCCGCGGCGCAGGGTGAGCCGACGATCCTCGCCGAACAACACGTCGAAGGTCTCGCGGTAGCGTTCGAGCAACAGCGGGCCAAGCTCGAACAGCTTGACCTCCTTGGCGTTGGTGTCGGTCGCGATGACATGCTCGAGATACAGCTGTTTGCGGCGTTCGGGCGAGCGCCGCCGCATCATCCGAAAGGCCTCGCCGGAGAACTTGGTCTCGGCCACGAAGGCAGGTAGGCCGGCCACGAGCAACACCAGCGGAGCCCACGCCGAGAAGGTCCACAGCAACGCGGCATAGCTGCCCAGCGACAGCGAGTTCTGCAGCAGCCCAAAGGTCCGCATCACCAATCCGAGCGGGCGGCTCGAGGCCTCCATGCGGGCGCGCGTGAGCTTGTCGTAAAACTCGGAGTCCTCGAAGTGCGCGAGGTCGAGCGTCAGCGCCTTCTCGAGGATCATCACGTTGACGCGGTGACCCATCCGCGCCCGCAGCAGGGTCTGGCAGACCGCCGTGGAGCGGGAGATGACAGCGATGGCCGCGACCACACCGGCTTCGAGCAACACGTACCGGATGACCTCGTCGGTGGCGCCGGTGTCCATCGCGGTGACGACGGCGTCGATGATCAACTGGCCGGTGTAGGCCGCCGCCGCCGGGAGTACGCCCGCGGCGATCGTGAGCACGGCGATCACCGTGAACAGCAGCCGACTGGTCGACCAGCACAGCGCCAGCGCGCGGGGGCTGTAGCGGAACACGGCCCACCACTTTTGCTTGTCGCTGCGGGAGTCGTCGGCCACGTTCGCGTATCCTAGACGCAGGTGAGGCCCAAGCGAGCCGCCCCAATGGGGAGGGCCGTCCACGTAGGTTCCACCCCACGAGTTGCGGGTTCCACCCGACAACTGGGCGCCGTGCTCGGCCCCAGCGGCGGCTTTGTGCGGGGTAGGGCCCGCCACAGCCGGCCTGTGGGCCCGTGGCACGAGGGATGCAACCTCGGGCTGCATCCCGATGCAGCGCCCACCCCTCGTCTCGTTGTTGCGTCGCGCTTCGTCGCGATCGATCTTGGTCGCAGCGGCCGGAGTGGTCGCCGTCGTCGGCGGATGTCGCGACGATGATGACGTGGCCGGTGCCGCCGAGGCGAGCACCATAGAGCTGTCGGCGGGCTCGTCGGGGTCGAGCCCCGAACCCACCTCGGGAGCCACTGCGACCGACGATGGCGCCGACTCGACCGGTGAGGCCTCGCCGCCGGAGGTCGTCCAGCTCTCGCCCACTGCGCGGCTGGTGCGGATCTCGATGGCGCTCCGCGGCATCCGTCCAGGCCTGGACGAGCTCGCTGGGGTCGCAGCGCAGCCCGACACCCTGCCCGAGCTCGTCGAGTCGTACCTCGACGACCCCGGTGTTGGCGAGACGATCCGCGAGATCCACAACGACGCCTGGCTCGCGGCCAGTGAGCGGGGCCTGCCGGTGATGGCGCCGATCGAGGACACCACGCCGTACGAGTTCGGGTTCTCGGTCGCCGACGGGCCGCTGCGGTTGGTCGAGTACATCGTGATGAACGATCGGCCCTACACCGAGATCGTCACGGCCGACTACGCGGTGATGGATCGGCTGACCGCCGACGCGTGGGGGGTCGAGTTCGACGAGGGCGGCGAGGCCTTGCAGGTGACCGCCCAGCAGCCCGGGCCGCCGGCGTCCGGCGTGCTTGCCGATGGTGCGCTGTGGATGCGGCACCGCTCCGACGCTGCAAACTACCACCGTGGTCGCGCGAATTTCGTGTCCACCGCGTTTCTGTGCAACGACTTTCTCGAGCGCGACATCGAGGTCGACGCGTCGATCGATCTCGCCGATCCCGACGCCGTCAACACCGCGGTCACCACCAACGAGTCGTGCGTCAGTTGCCACCAATCCCTCGATGGGCTGGCGAGCTTCTTCTTCGGTTGGCGTGGCGCGTTCCCCAACGCCAACCAGCTGATGGGCTATCCGGTCACGAACATGTGGCTGCCGATGTTGGTCGACCAGTGGGAAAACACCACCGAGCGCGAGCCCAACTACTTCGGAACCGACGCGGCAGACCTCGCCGATCTCGGGACGCTCATCGCCGCCGATCCGCGATTCTCGATGTGTGCGGCCAAGCGGTTCTACTCGTTCTTCCACCAGGTTCCACTGGTCGAGGTCCCGCTCGAAGCGGCGGCCAGCCTCCAGGCCACGTTCATCGCCAGCGAGTACGATGCCAAGGCGCTGCTGCGCGCGATCGTGCTCGATGACGCCTTCGCGGTCTCGCATGCCCAGGACGAGGGCGCGGCGCTCGAAGTCCGCGGCGTCAAGAAGGCCCGACCCTATCAGCTCGCACGACTGGTCGAGGACCTCAGCGGTTTCGCTTGGCAGACCAACATCGACGATCCGATGACCACACCGCCCGACAAGTTCGTGGGCGACCTCGATCTGCTGCGGGGCGCGAGGTTTGGCTTTGCGGTGCTCGCGGGTGGCATCGATGGCCTCTACGTCGAGCTGCCGTCCGACACGGTCAATGCGACGACGGCACTGGTGCTGCGCGCCCTCGCCCAGCAAGCCGCGGCCCACGTCGTCGCGGCAGACTTCGCCGAGTCCGATCCGTCGGCGCGTCATCTCCTGGGCGACGTCTCTGCGACCGACCGCGACGAAGCCACGATCACAGCCCAACTGGTCGCGCTGCACGCCCGTCTCTACGGCGAGTTGGTCGAGCCCGACGACCCTTCAGTCGTGGCTGCGTGGTCGCTGTTCTCGGCGACGGCGGACGAGTCCGATCCCCAGCGAGCGTGGCTCGTGACGCTGTCGGCGATGCTGCAGGACCACCGGATCATCTTTTTCTAAGGCCAAGGAACCCGCCATGCCTTCCACACTCCAGCGTCGTAGTTTTCTCGCTTCCCTTGCGGCTTGCGGCCTCGTGCTTGCCGGCCCTGCGCGCCGTCGCGCGAGCGCGGGCACCTCGGGCCCCCGCCGCTTGGTGTTGGTGTTTGCCAACGGCGGCTTGGACACCAGCTATTCGATCGATCCCAAGGGCGGCACCGACATCGACGTGCCCAGCGGGACCGAAGAGGTGGTGCAGGGGATCCCGTTGTGGACCGACCCCACGCGGCCCAACACGCGCGCATTCTTCGAGGCCCACGGGGCGCGCACCTGTGTCGTCAACGGGATCGCGGTGCGCTCGATCTCGCATCCTGAGTGCACGCGGCGGATGCTCACCGGACGACCGGGCTCCGGCAACCCCGACATCGGGGCGATCGTCGGGCACACGCTGGGCGCCGAGCTCCCGATGGGCTACCTGATCCTCGGCACCAGCGGTTTTTCGGGTCCGCTCGCAGCCAGCACCGGGCGCGTCGGTCAGACCAACCAGATCGTCGCACTGCTCGACGACGACCAGGGCTACCCGCCGATGGCCGGCGATGACACCCCGGCGTTCGTGCCGTCGTCGGCCGAGAACGACCGGATTCGCGAGTTCGTGCTCGCGGGTGTCGACCGTGAGCGGGCGGTTCGTGCTGCGGCTGGCTTCAACCGCGCGCGGATCGACGACTTCGAGGCGTCACTTGGACGCGGCGACGATCTGCGTGCGCGCGCCGACGACTTCGGCAAGGCCGGGCTCAGTCGCACGTTTGACCAGCAGATCGAGATCGCGGTGCAGATGCTCTCGGCCGGGGTCGCGTGGTCGGTGAACATCGACCCCGGAGTGGCGCTCGACACCCACGACCTCAATGAACAGCAGGGCCCGCAGCAGGAGGTGCTGTTCGCCGGGATCACCGAGCTCCTCGCGGCGTTGGCCGCGACCGAGAGCGAAAGCGGAGCGAGTCTGCTGGATGAGACCGTCGTGGTCGTCATGTCGGAGATGTCGCGCACGCCCAAGCTCAACGCCGCGCTGGGCAAGGACCATTGGCCGGTGGCGAGCGCGATGGTGATCGGTGCCGGTGTCGCGGGTGGTCGCGCGGTCGGTGGGACCAGCGATCTGGGCGACGCGCTGACGGTGGACCTCGAATCCGGGGAAACCACCGAGGGCGGGGTGACGCTGGGGCCGGCGAACTTCGCCGCGGGCATCCTCGAGTTGGTCGGCGCGGATGCCCAGAGTTTCTTTCCCGATGTGGAGGCCCTGCATGCGCTGCGCAGCTGAACTCTGGCGAGGGCTGGTGGTGGTCGGGCTCGCGCTCGGTGCGTGTCACGAGGACTCCGGATCCGCGAGTGCCCTCGAGGCGGCCGGCACGGACGCAGGTAGCGAGTCAGGCGGCGCCGCGTCGGGCGGCGTCGAGCCGGGCACCGAATCGACCGGGTCGTCGGGGACCGTGCTGGACGACGGCTCGAGCAGCGGGGACTCCACGAGTGGCACCGGCATCCCAGGCCCGATCGAGAGCCACGATTGCCCGCCAGACTCGTTTGTGAACGCGACGAACTTCGGCGTCCCGTTCTTGACGACCTGGTGTACGGGTTGCCACAGCTCGGACCTGGTGGGCGCGGCCGAACGGCAGAAAGCACCCGATGGGCTGAACTTCGATGATCTCGAGGATGTCCGCGCGGCCGTGGTGCTCATTCACAACAGCGCCGGAGACGACAACGACATGATGCCGCCCGCAGGGGGGCCGACCGCCGAGGAGCGGGCGTGGTTTGGCGAGTGGTTGGCCTGCGGGGCCCCGTGAGCACGGGTGGTGCCACAGCAACCAAGCTCGGGCAGTGGTAGTCTCACAGGCGTTGGAACACACCGTTCCCCTCTCCGACATTCGTCTGCCGATTCGCACCCTGCGAGCATCGATCGTCGATGTCGACGGACCCGCAAGCCACTCCGCCGACAGTGATCAGGTGACGATCGGCAGTGCCGAGGGCAACGATCTGGTGATTCACGATCCGACCGTGTCGCGCTACCACGTCGAGTTGTTTCGTGGTCCGGACGGGGTGCGGGTGGTGGATTGCGGGTCGACCAACGGCACGTGGATCGGCAACGTGAGAGTGCAGCAGGCCGTCGTGGCACCCGGTGCTGTGCTGCGCCTGGGCAAGACCACGGTGCGCGTCAGCGACGGTGCCGACGCCACCGTCGAGGTGCCCGCGGAGGAGCGACTCGGGGAGCTCCGCGGGCGCTCGGCCGTGATGCGCCGACTGATGGCGCAGGTTCGCCGCGCTGCGGGCTCCACCGCCTCCGTGCTGCTGTGGGGTGAATCAGGGACCGGCAAGGAGCTGATCGCTCGCGCCATCGCCGAGCTCGGTTCGCGCAGCGCGGGGCCGTTCGTCACGGTGGACTGCGGCGCGTTGGCGCCGACCCTCGTCGCCAGCGAGCTGTTCGGGCACGAGCGCGGATCGTTCACCGGGGCGACCGAACGTCACATTGGCGCCTTCGAGCGTGCCAACGGCGGCACGCTGTTCCTCGACGAGATAGGCGAGCTGCCGGCGGCGCTGCAGGCCAGCCTGCTCGGAGTGATCGAGCGCCAGCGGTTTCGCCGACTCGGTGGCCGCGACGAGGTCTCGGTGTCCGTGCGTGTGGTCTCGGCCACGCACCGCGATCTGCGGGCCGAGGTCAACACCGGGAGCTTTCGGCTCGATCTGTTCTATCGGCTCGCGGTCGTGCAGCTGCGCGTGCCACCGCTGCGCGAGCGCCGTGACGACGTGCCGCTGCTGGTCGAGCACTTTTTCCGCGCATCGGGGCACGCCGGGGACATCGAGGAGCTGTTCTCGCCCGCCGCACTCGACATGCTTGCGCAGCATCACTGGCCGGGCAACGTTCGCGAGCTGCGCAATCTCGTCGAGGCCACGCTGGCCATGGGCGAGGCGCCGGCGTTCGAGATGGGGGCCACTGCTGCGATCGCGACCGACGATCCCTTCGCCGCGCTGGTCGGCCTGACCTACAAGGATGCCCGCCGCGAGCTGCTCGAGAGCTTCGAGAAACGCTATCTCGAGACCCTGATGAAGCGCGCGGCAGGCAACGTTTCGCAGGCCGCACGCGTGGCGGCGATGGATCGGTCGTACTTGATCGAGCTGTTGCGCCGCCACGGCGTGCGTTGAGCCGGCCGCCGACTCAGCAGGGCGCGCCGGCACCGTTGCCGCAGACGAGCCGCGTGCCCCACACGTCGATCGCGGCAGCCATCGCCTGCACCGTCGCGTCGTCGAGCGCCGGGTGTCCGGAGATCTCGAGCGTGCCGCGCACCTCCGACAACTGCTGTATCGCCGTAATGTCGGCGAGCGCCAGGTTCCCACGCAGCCGCACGTCGGCCCATGCGAACCAGAGGTTGCCCAGTGCGCTGATGTCGACGAGCACGTCGTTGTCGGCGACGAGGATGTTGCCGTAGAAGGTGCCGCCGCTCGGCGCTTCGTCGCCCGCGGTCAGGCCGCCCTCGTCGCCCCCCGGAGACGGCTCGCCGCCTTCCTCGCCGCTTTCCCCTCCGCCATGGCCCATCGGTGGGGCGTGAATGCAGCTGCTGCAGCTGCCGAGGAACTCGGCCCCGGCGAGCGACGCGAGCGCATCGTTGTTCTGGATCGTCGCGTCGCCGAACACGCTCATGTAAGCGGGCAAGCCGAGGGCGGTCAGCGACAGGTTGTCGGCGATGACGATGCTGCCGCCGATCTCGCCCAAACCACTGAGCACTAATGCCGCCAACGCGCTCGCGCGGACCTCGAGGTTGCCGCCGACCCGGTAGAGGCTGACGAGTGACGACACGTCGCTGGTCGTGCCTGAGATCGTGAGCGTGCCGGTCACCTCGCGCAGGCAGGCGGTTGCGTCGACGTCGGCCTGGGCGGCTAGCGTCAGGTCACCTTGCACCGTCGTGTACCCGTCATCGATCACGGTGGCGACGCCTTGCTCGCAGCGGAACGTCGCGCAGCCGTCGCTGCTCTCGAACTCGTCGCCGGGCTGGTACTCGACGCCGTCGACCAGACAGGTCGTCACCGGCGTGGTGTCGGTCGCGCCGGTGGGGTCGGTGGGGCCGGTCGGGTCGGTCGGGTCGGTCGGATCGCTGCCGCCGTCGCTACTGCCGCTGTCGCCATCGTCCAGCGCGGGTCCACAACCGATCACGGTGATCGAGGCGACGAGTCCAAGGATCACGACCGAGGGGTTTGTTTGCAGTTTCATGTCGATCTTCTCGTTATCACCAGGCCGACGCCAAGTCGTTGGTTCAACGACACCCGACGTCGCCCGCATAGTCGGTCAGGGGGAACGTCCGGATCTGCTTGAGCACCACCGTGCCGCCGGGGATGACCTTGAACTCGAGGTCGAGCAGGGGTCGCGGGCCCTCGAGGTCGCGGGGGTAGTTCGCGTCGAGGTCGGCCATGAGCCCGCCGAGCACGCGGAGTTGATCGTCGGTAACGACCTGCACGCCGGCGGGCGCGAGGTTCGACTCGACGATCCGCTCGATGGCCTCCACCTGGGCGTCGGCCATCTTCAGATACGTCAGTTCGGCGGTGATACCCGGCGTGGCGTCGACCACGTCGGTGTCGCCATACTGCGCGTTGACCAGGTAGCGCATGCTCTCGGGGTCGCCGGGGTTGCCCGTGAATGCGACGCCGTTGGCCAGCTCGTCCTCGTAGCGCAGCGATACCGTGATGCCCATCGCGATCTGCCGATGGTCGAGCTGATAATACTCGCGCTCGTCGAACGCGCCGAAGCTCCACAGGCTCGCCCAGACCTCCGCGAGCGCGGCTTCGAGCGGCCGTGGTTTTTTGCCAGGGTCGCACGCCGAGACGACACCGGCCGCGGCGTCGCCCGAGTCCGCAGCGCACGCGCTCGCCGACTCGTAGAGACCGGCGCCGTTGAACGCCGCGGAGTCCTCGGCGTTCGACGAAGAACGGAACCGGACCATGACGTCCTGGGCGCCGAAGACCACCGCGATCTGCTCGCGCAGCGCCGTGACGAGCTCGGGCGCGACGGCGCCGCGGGTCATCATCTCGAGCCGCAAGGCCTCGAGCCGTTGCTTGCGGACGGTCGCGTCGCTGCGGAACCCCGGATCGTCGAGCCAGCGATCGATCGTCTCCTGGTACGTCGCTGTCTGCGGCCCGTCGCCGAAGTCGACCTGCCACGCGTTGTCGTCCATGAACCGACCGTAGTAATGGAACGGCACGCCGAAGCCGGGCGTCAGGTGCACCGGATCGACCAGGCGCCACAGCGTCGACAGTCCGATGGTCTTGGCCCCGAAGCTCGAGCGCCCCGCGGCGCGATCCTCCGCGGTCTCGGTCGCGATCTCGGTGAACGTGTCGAGGCCCTCGTGGTCGTAGGTCGCCGGGTTGTCGACCTCGGCCTTGGGTCGATTCGCCTCCCAGTGGGCGGCGGCCTCCTGCTCGGTCGCGGGGACCAGCGTGTAGCGGATCGCGTCGGCTTGCAGCCGCACCAGCTGGCCCTCGTAGGGGCCGAAGACCGCGAGCGCGTCGTCGACGAAGACGTTGGGCGATCCGCGCTGCCCGGCGAGCACGTTGAGGTGCGACAGGATGTCCTGGCGCTCGGCGGTCACGGCGGCCGCGAACGCGCCTTCGTGGTCGAGGGGGATCTGGTCGAACACCGCGATGTCTTGCCAGCCGATCGCCACGTCGTCGTCGTTGCCGACGATCCGTACGCGGCCATAGGCGACGCCGTGGGTGTACGTCTCGAACGTGACGGTGTTGTCCTCGCCGTCCGCGACGGCGAACGGCGGATCCTGCCACTTGGCGGCCGCGGCGAGCTGCATCGCGCCGACTGGCACATACGCCAGCTCGCCCAGGGCGAAGCGATCCTGCAGCTCTCGATGAACGTCGTAGACCTCATCGACGGTCAGCTGCTCCTCGGGGCGACCCACGGTCTCGATCGTGAAGCCGTAGGCCGCAGCGCTTCCGGGCTCGAACTCGTAGGTCGCCCCCGCGAAGAACTCGCGGCCCGAGCGACTCAGCAGCAGCTGCGCGTGATCGGCCGTCGTGAGCCCGGGGAACAGCGGTGCGAAGCCGGTGCTCATCAAGCAGTAGTGGAGCCGGTAGTAGTTGGCGTCGGAGAACAGCGTCGGCAGCCGAGCATCGGGGCTCGACGGCATCAGATACTTGCCGTAGCGGCGCGTGCCCGCGGACACCGGGCCGCCGCCGATCGACAGGCGGTTCCACTGGGCCTCGTCGTCGAGTGTGTGAGCACAAACCGAGTGACCCAGACGAACCGCCGCCCCGGCGCACTCGTCGTCGTGCGGCTCGCAGGCGAGCTCGGGATCACCGAAGCGTCCGGGATCGCAATGACACGCCTGGCTGTACTCGTCGAACGAGGCTCCCTCGACGCACGGCGATTCGTCGTCCGAACCGGCGCGGCACGCCATGACGAGCGCGACAAAGCTGCCAAGCGACCAGCGGGCGGATGCAATCGACGTGCGTCTCCTCGACATCTGTTCCAAACCCACCATCGAGACGCCGTGCCGCCTCCAACTCCAGGGTACGGCGCGATCGCAGCCGCGGCAACCGCGACGTCGGTGTCAGAGCGGGCGGGTCGGGTCATCACCTTCGGGCCCCGCGAGCACCGGCTGATCGAGGTGCACCCCAACCAGCGGCTGCGCAGCGTGGGTGAGGACGGCACGGCGAACTCTGGTGCGGCGTTCGACGCGACCGCGAGCGGGGGGTGGATGTTGCTGATGTGCGACGGCATCGGCGCATCCCAGTCGACACCGACGGGCGTCGCAGCGATCAACTCGAGCACCGTGCGCGCGAAGTCGGGAGGTCAGGGGGCCAAGGTGATCGTTCGCTTTCCCGTGACCGGCGTGAGCACCTATCCGTGTGTGCTCGACGACCTCGGCGTCGCGCTGTACTGGACCATCCAGGGCCCGGTGGGGGTCCTCGAGATGAGTTCACGGACCACCGGCGACTGCACGGTCACGGTCGAGGAGTTCGGTGAGGTCGGCGAGTGCGGACGCAACGGCGCTGGGTTGGGTGATACGCTGGGGGAATGCGGACGAACTCGATCCGGTCGGCGCTCACTGTGCTCGCCCTGGCCAGCTGCACCGAGTTCACCGAAGCCCCCGGCACGACCGAGTCCGGCTCGACCACGGCCGTGACGACGAGCAGCACCGACACGACGGCGGCGACCACGACCACGGCCGACCCCACGACCGGCACCACGACCCAGGAGCCGAGCACGTCCGAGGCCACGACGACGTCGACCACTGCGGTCGACTCGACCTCGACCACCACCGAGTCCGGCTCCAGCTCTGACGCGACCTCGAGCGATTCGTCGGGCTCAGGAGAGTCGTCGTCAGAAGGCCCGAGTCGTGGCGGTCCATGCCAAAGCGACAACGACTGCCTCGAGTCGGCGCCCTACTGCGTGTATGGGGTCTGCCACGACGGCGACGAGGGTGACGCGTGCCAGGACGACAACGATTGCGATGACGCGGTCGCTCCCTACTGCGCCAGCGCGTTGTGCCACGACGGCGATGTAGGAGATCCGTGCAACGACGACGGGGACTGCGACGACGTGATCGCCCCCTACTGCGCACAGTTCGTCTGTCACGTCGGTGGCCTCGGAGATCCGTGCAACGACGACGGGGACTGCGACGACGCGGTCGCCCCGTACTGCGTCAGCGGGAGCTGCCGTGACGGCGACGAGGGTGATGCGTGTTTCGATGATGGCGACTGCGATGACGTGGTCGCGCCGTTTTGTGTCAGCGGGATCTGCCACGACGGGAGCGTGGGCGACGCCTGCTTCGACGACGGGGACTGCATCGGCAGCTGTGGCGGCGTGTTCCTGTGCGTCCCCTGACGAGCGCGTCCTGACGGTCACAAGACCACGCCGACGTTCAGGCCCCCCCCACTTGAGTCCGCGGCGACCCTGAGGCACGATCGGGCCCTGGGGTTTCGTCATGCCATCGGCACGCTGCTGGCGCTGGCACCGGCCTGTTCGCCCAGTGGCTCTGCGCGGCTCGACGGCTACGAGGAGGCGCCGGAGTCCGAGCCCGGGTCCACCGGCGCCGAGTCGAGCACCAGCATCGACATGCCGTCGGCCGCGGACGCGACGACCGGCGGTGGCGGCCACGGTGCGTCGGGGAGCGAGGGTTCGGGC
>CANLQR010000118.1 GCA_947492135.1 Deltaproteobacteria bacterium
GAGCAGTGCCAGGTAGCAGCATGCGCCGATCAGTAGCGTCGTGCGGATGCCCCACGCCATCGAACAGGTGAGTGCGAGTCCGCTCGCGACCACGCCACAGGCCCCGTTGAGGCCCCACATCCACGGTCCCAGCGAGGGCCGGTCACTACCGCCGAGGCGATCGCACAGCTGTAGTCCGATGGGGAACGCCAGGCCCATGGTCAAGGCTGGGATCGCGAGCAGGACGATGCTCACGGCGATGCGCACCGGCGTCGACGCGCCCGCGAGCCCGTTCATCACCGGGTCGAGGGCCAGCTGGGCGCCGACGATGGTCACGGCGGGCAGCACTGGAAACCATCGGGCCCAGGCACCCGCACCGGCGGTCACGGGGCCCAGCTTGATCCGCGAGCTCGCGAGCGAGCCAAAGCCCGTGAACAAGATGATGCCGCCCAGCAGCACCGATAGCGCGAGCGTCGGATGCCCGAGAAAGACGTTGAGCCGCGACAGGATCCCCATCTCCACGAGCATGAAGCCCAGGCCGATCAGCCCGAAGTAGCCGCACGCCGCGAGCAGATCGATGCGGTTGTAGCCGCGCAGTGCCGAGCGGCGAAACCACAGCGGCACGACCACGGCGATCAGCGTCAGCAACGCGCTGGCCAGGGTCGCGTACACCAGCGTCTGGGTCGCGTGGAGGTTGCCCAGGAATCCCAGATCGAGCGTGTCGAGCTCGGGGGGCGGCTGAAACCACGTCGAGGGTCGCAGCATGTTGAAGAAAAACGGTCGCGCGTCGGTGGGTGCGGAAAGATCGAGCAGCTGTGCGTCGGCCCAGGTCTGCAGCGCCGCCGAGTTGGGCAGCTCTGCGACCTCTTTGAGCAGCGGGTTCGCGGGCAGCTTGCGCGGCGTGAGCATCATGTTGAAGCCGCGCTCGACCGCGATCTTCTGCATGTCGTCGAGGTCGCGCCGCGAGAACGGCGAGGGCGACATCAACAGCGTCGCGATGTGCTGGTTCTGCAGCAGGATCACGTGCGCGCGCGGACGGGTGATGCCGGCCGACCACAGGGTCTCGTAGGCCAGCGCCAGCATGCGGGTGGTCTCGCCCGGCGAGTCGGGCTTGTACCAGCGCGAGACCGTGAAGATGCCGTTGGGCTCGAGCCGCGACATGAACACGCGCCAGGCCTCGACGGTGTACAGCCCGTTCTCGGACAGCGCATACGCGCCCGCGCCGGTCGCCGCCCAGGTGTCGATCAACGACATGGTCACGACGCTGTAGCGACGGTCGTCGCGTGCGAGATACGAGCGGGCCTCGTCCTCGACCAGTTCGACCGCTGGTAGATCGGCGATGCCGGAGAACTCGCGCAGGGTGCCGGTGTGGAGGCCGACGATGAGCCCGTTGAGTTCGATCCCGACCACCGGATCGTGGCCGACCCGTGCGGCCTCGAGGACATCGCGACCGCCACCGACGCCGATGATCGCCGCGCCGCCGGTGGGTCGCAGGGCGTGGGCGAAGGCGGTGACGTCCCACGCGAGGTAGCCGTGATCCGCGGGCGTGCCGGGGCGGTCGTCGGTGGGATCGGTGTCGAGGCCGGCCATCGCCGTGCCCGCGGCGCCGTCGATCAGCAGCCAGCGCTGCGGGATCAGCTTCAACATCTCGGGTGGCACGCCGCGGCCCGCGGCCCAGAACGTCGGCGGCATGTCGATCTGCTGATCGACGGTGACGCGGGAGTAGGTGTTCCAGCCGACGTAGCTGTAGCGTTCGGGCCACTCGGCGAGGCCCTTGATCCACTTGGGTGCGAGCAGCTTGCCGCCGCTGGCGACGTTGAGGAAGGCGGAGGCTGCGAGGAGAACTGCGGCAGCGAGGGCGAAGCGGCGGTGGCGTACCGGGAGGTTGGCGCCGCGGGCGAACGCCCAGCCGGAGAGGGCTGCGACGGCGGCGGCGACGAAGACCGCGGAGGGCGCGTCGATGAGGGCGAGCAGCGGTACGACGGCCGCGCAACCGAAGGCGGCGCCGATCAGATCGACGCCGTAGACCGTGCCTTCGGGGAGGCCCGCGCGGGTGAGCGCGAGCGTGAGCACGATGCCACCGACGGCGAATGGGAGCGCGAGCAGGCTGCCGTAGCCGAGCATCGCGAGAAAGCCGGACATGTCGGCGATGGGGCTGAGCGCGATCGAGAGTGCGAAGCGCATCGCGAGCGGCATCACGAGTGCGAAGCCGACGGCGCACTGGGACATGCGTAGGCCGATCTTGTCGTCAGGGAACAGGTTCGGGCGGACGAAGACAAAGACGGCGCCGGCGGTCATGCCGAGCATCGCGAGGGAGATGACGAAGAAGGCGAGGTGGTACCAGGCGACGACGGAGGTGATGCGGGTGAGGAGGATCTCGAGGACGAGCGTCGCGGCGGCCACGAGGAACACGGCGGCGTAGGTGTGGCGGCGTGACATCGTGGGTGGAGTTGGGGATGCCTGGCGTGCGGAGAACGAGGCAAAGGGAGCATACGAGAGCGGTGCCCGTCAAAGGGTGCGCGTCGCTGGGTTCAAGGGACCGCGGAGGTCATCGGCACCACGACGTAGGCTTCGCCGTTCCAATCGAGTCTGACCTGGTCGAGCCGCCCTGACTCCCCGACGTCGGGTCCGAGCAGCCGTCGAAGGAGCTCCGCGAGGACCGCGCCACTCGGTTTCTCGCCCTCGCGGGCGGCGGTGTTGATGGCGACCTTGACGAAGTTCAGCGTGACGCGCTCGCCCGCGAGCTCGGCAGGGACCGAGGCGTGCAGCGGAATGCCCGGCACTTTCGCGCGGTCGGGCAAGCGGAGGATAGGCCCCCCGGTGTTGTGGCTGACGTTGCAGACGATGCGGGTGGCCCGGCCGGATTCGCCAAGCACGGCGGAGAGCTTCTCGTCGAGTCGCCACTGCGCGAGCTCGCGGGTGAGCTCCCCCAGCGCGGGGTGGACCGACTCCGGCACATCGAGCGTGAAGCGAAAGCGTGCACTCTGGGCGTCGAACGCGAAGAACACCGCGCCGGACGTGGCTTTGTCGCCCGTCCACGCGGCGATGGGATTCTTGAGGAGTGAGCGTCGGACAGCCTCGAGGTCGTCGGGATTAACCGAGGCGTCGGCGCGCAGCAGTGCCGAGCGGCGGATCCTCGCGGCATAGGCCAGCACCAGCGTGTCGAGGCCGACGGCTCCGGGAAAGGCACCGAGATCGATCATCGCCAGCAGCAGCACCATCTTGTAGGCACGCGTCATTGCGGTGGTCTCGAGCGCCAACAGAAAATCGCCTGCGACCTCGAGTGTGGCGGCCTCATCAGGCGCGAGGTCGCCCATCGTGCGCACGAAGGCGAACCACCCGCCGTGGGTTCTGCGGACCTTGCTGAGGTCATAGCCGGCATGCCACAGCTCCGATGCGCTGGGTCGGCGGCCGTAGACGTCTTTGAGTCGGAGATATCCGTCCTCGACGGCCTGCGCCGACATTGGCACGCGGACGAGTGCGCGCAAGATGTCGATCGCGCCGAGTTCATACGTGAACTCGCAGCCATGGGGGAGCGTCACGGTTCCCTCTCGCGCAGCGCGCTCGAGCAGCAGTGCGAAGTCTTTCGGCGTGCCGGCATCGGGGAAGAGCGCCATCGGTCCCCGCAGAAACGTCCGATGATTGCCGATATAATCGATGATGATCAGCCGGTCCTTGTCCGGATGACGGCGCAGGCCGCGGCCGATCTGCTGCAACCACACCACTTTGGACTCGGTGGGGCGCAGCATGAGCACGGTGTCGATCGCCGGGATGTCAACGCCCTCGTTGAAGATGTCGACGGCGAAGAGGACCTTCAGCTCGCCGCGCCCGAGTCTCTCGATCGAAGCGGCACGCAGAGCGCTGCTCGGGCCGCTGTGCACCGCGACCGCGGTCACACCGTGGGCTGCGAAGTACTGCGACATGAAGTCGGCATGGCGCTGCGACACGCAGAACGCGAGCGTGCGGGTACCACCGAGTCGCGACCACTGTTCAAGGGCGTTCTGGGCGCGGGCCTGGGTCGCGACCAGGGCCTCGACCGCGTGGGGGTCGAAGCGGCCGTTTCGCCAGGCCGGCGCGTAGTCGATGTCATCGGGGATGCCGAAGTAGTGAAACGGCGAGAGTTCCTCGGCCTCGATGCCGCGCAACACGTCGCAGTCGAACACGAGGTTCTCGGCGCACAGGCTCAGCAGATCGCCGCCGTCGGTGCGATCGGGCGTAGCCGTGAGACCCAGGAGGAACTTCGGCTCGAGGTGCGCGAGCACTCGACGATAGGTGCTGGCCGCGGCGTGGTGAAACTCGTCGACGATGATGTAGTCGAAGGCGTCGGCGGCGAACTGCTCGAGGTGACTGCGCCTCGCCACGGTCTGGATCGACGCGAACAACAGATCGACGGGGGCATGTTCTTTCTCGGCACCCGTGAAGAATCCGCTGGTCGCCTCGGGCATGACCCGCCGGAAAGTATCGCGCGCCTGCTGAAGGATCTCGTCGCGATGGGCGACGAACAACATTCGCACGGGGGCGCCGTGGGCCTCCGCGAACGCGCGCACATCGAACGCGGCGAGCCAGGTCTTGCCGAGCCCGGTCGCCATCACGACGAGCCCCGCACGGTTGTCGGCCTTGCGCGTTAGCGTCAGGGCCGCGAGCGCCTCGAGCTGCAAGCCGCGAGGCTCGGGTACACCGACGATCTCCTCGGCGACGGCGACCGCCGAATCGCCGCTGCGCGGTCGAGCGCGCCACCGTGGCAGGTAGTCGGCGATCCATGCCGGAGTGAGGTCACGGGTACGCTCGTGTTTGAACAGCCCATCGAACTCACGCTGCAGGGCCAACGCACCGGCCGGCTCCAGCTGCGGGTCGATCCGCAGATTCCACTCGACTCCGCCGAGTAGGCCCTGCTTCGTGACGTTCGAGCTGCCAACGTACGCCGCGTGGCCAGGCATGAGGTACGCCTTCGGGTGAAAACCGATCGTGTCCGTCGTCTCGAATATGCGGACTTGCAACGTGCCCGGTTCATTGGCATCCGGAACGATATCGAGCAGCTCGAGCAGCGCTGCAGGCTCGGTAAAGCCCAGGTAGTCGCCAGTGAGGAAGCGGACCTTGCGGCCGCGGGCAAGCACGTCCTCGAGGCGCGGACGAATCTCCTTGAGCCCGCTCGACTTGACGAACGCCACCGCAATATCGACATCACGCGCGAGATCAAGATCGGCAAGCAAGGGCTCGAGCAGCGGCCTGCGGTGGCCACCGAACACCGGGTCGATCTTCGCGACGTACTCCGCCGTCGCCTCGCTGGCCGGCGTCGTGGTGCGCTCGACGACGTAGTCAGCCTTGCCGGGGATCACACCGCGCACGCCCCCACGGGGATTTGGCACGTCACCGAGATGTCGCGGGATGACGTGCACGTGCAGGTGCATCACCGTCTGCCCCGCGGCCTCGCCGACGTTGACGCCGATATTGTAACCGTCGGGTTGATACGCCGCATCGATCACACCACGGACCTCAGCGATCGCCGCGAGGAGATCGCTGCGCTCCAGATCGGTGGCATCGAAGAAGCCCGGGATGTGGCGACGGGTGACGACGAGCGCGTGACCCGGTGCGACGGGAAACGCATCCCAGAGCGTGACGGTGGTGGAGGTCGTAGAAATGATCCGCGTGGGATCAGGGTTGCAAAACGGGCACGTCACGCGCAGGCAGGGTCGCATGGCAACGCCAGCGACGCGAGAAACGCCGGCTCGTCGGGCGGCAAGCTCCGCGCATCTCCTCGCCACGACACCGGACACCTGTCCAGCTCTGCCGGCGCGCAGCCATGCAGCAACGTGTAGTGATGGATGAACGCAAGATTCTGTCCCTGCTTGCGCGTGAACCTGGCCGACGTCATCGGCCCCTCGAGCGGCGGCCGGTCTTCGTCCTGCCCTGGTTCAGGTCGACATCGTCGGCCGCGCTGGGAAACTCCGTCGCGAGCGCCTCGCACAGGGAGTCGTAGTAGCCCCAGCCGATACCCTGGGCAGCATCTCGGATCGCAACGAGGCGAGGCAGGATGCGGTCAACGACGTCGTGGTTGCTGCGCTTCAACGTTGCCAGGATGCGCCCGAACATCGACGCCAAGGCCGAGTAGAACCCCTCGTCGATGTCACCCAAGTCGATCGTGAACTGGTTGCCCCGCTCTACGAAGTACACCATCAGTTCAAGCGTGCCGACTTGATCTCCGGTCGCCTTCTTGTACTGGCTGATGGCACTCTTGGCGACCGAGATCCGTACCGGTTCCCCGCGATGAACGTCCGGGTACATCGCGTCGTCGATCCTGTTCTTGTACCGCTCGAGGCCGCTCGCTGCCGCCAGATACCTCGCGTTCAAGACGTCGCGGTTCTCCTGGCTGAGATCGTAGAGGTCACGGACCAACCCGAGGACTTCCGCCGGGCCTCGGGTGGCCAGGACCGCTCGAACCTCATTCCAACGCTTGTCGACCTGCCGCCGCTTCGCCATCGCTGATTCTCACGACCCTCTGGGCGAGTTGGGTCATGCCACCTCTTGCTACGCGGCGTCGATGAAATTCTCGGCAGTCGGCCAGGCTGACGTGCCCGCCGGTGGAACTCCCGGCGCGCACGTTCCGACTCGACGCCGCCTTCGCAGCCCCCCACGAACCACCAGCGGGGTGTCGCACTCCCGCGGTTCTGCCGGCGCATGGACCGGCCGCCCCACTCGATCTGTCGCAGTCCCACGAACGCCTCACGCAGCTCGCCCGCGGCCGGTTCGGAGCGATCGCGGAGTTCTTCTTGTTCTCGGATGCCGACGAGCTGGTGAAGACAGGCAAAGGGCTCGATGCTACGGCCGCGGTGGTCGTGTCGTATCGCGCGCGCACCGAGGGTGCGCGATACGGAGATCCACGCGTCCGCGGACGAGAAAATCGTACGCGAACCGCAACGTACGTAAGCTCAGCATCGGCCACAGCAAGGCGGTGCACGACCGCACGCATCCGGGCGCGAAGCTCGGTCGCGCACCGTCCGTCGCGGACGCGGCGAGTTCGATCGCGACCGCCGATGAGGGCGCGACGGTCGACGACGACTACTCCGCAAAGACCGCCGCGAGCGTCTCGGCGGTCAGGACGCGCTCGACGTAGCGGTCGAGGTCCTCGTCGGTCGCGGCGTTGATAAGCGCCTCCTGTTCGGCACCGATCGCTCCGAACTTCAGGATGAGCAGCTTCGTCAACACCTGGACGCGTCCTTCGACCCGACCTTCGGCGCGGCCTTCGGCGCGGCCCTCGGCGGCGCCTTCTCGGCGCATCTGTTCGGCGATGGTCATGGCGGCCTGCTCGACCTCGGGGCCCAGCTCCCGCAGTTTGGCACGAAACTCCTCGAGTTGCAGGTCATCGCACACCAGCTCGACGTAGCGCAGCAACTGGCCGAGCGCCTCGACTCCATAGGGCGCTCGCCACGCCTCGCGCATCGCTGCGCCCCACTGCGCGAAGTTCCGCAAGAACTCCGGGCCGCTGCGAGCGTCACGCAGGGCCCAGAGCACGAGCTTGGGAAACGCCGCCAGCGTGAGCGCCTTGATGTCGTCGTTGGACAGATGTCCGAGATCCTCGATGAGCATGGAGAACCGCGGCACGAAGGCCGCGAGGCCTGGGATCGTCGCGGGGTGCGGCTCGAAGAGTTCCTCGAAGGTGCGAGGCGCCGTCCATCCACCGGGAACGTGGCTCACGACCGCGGGGATGATCGGCGGCAGCGGAACCCGGACACCATCCTGGACCGGATGCTCCTTCCGGAATCGCTCCCAGATGCGAGCCATGTAGATCAGCATGCGCAGCGGCATGTCGGGGTCGTTCGTGCTCTGGTGCTCGAGCAGCAGGTAGAGGAACGCCGGAGCGCCATGCAACTCGACCTCGTAGAGCAGGTCGCTGTGGCGATCCGCGAGAGCCGGGTCGATGAGCGAACCGGGCGCAAGCCTCATCGTCCCCCACGCGATCGCGTCGGCGAGCGACGCGGGCAAGAGGCCGCGGAAGATGCCGGCTGCGTGCTCGGGCTTCTCGAAGCCCGCCTTGAACAGCGCGTCGTGGGGCCGCAGCGTCATCGCGGCCGACCGTAGCACGGCGTCCTCGTCGCTGGGCACGGCATGCTCGCACGCGTCAGCGACGAGGAACGCGATCGCGACGGCGGGATCGATCTCGGCTACGCCGCGTCGAAAGCCCGAACATGTCGCCATCCGGGATCGACACCACGCCGCGAGGCAAACAACTACCGCCGGCGTCGCGTCATCCACCACACCAGCCCGAACCCAACCGCCCACCCTGCGTCCGCCGGCGCCGACGCGTTGCAGCCGCACCCGCGCCCGAGCAATCCACCCGCTTGGTCGGGGTCCGAGTTGTCCTCGCCGCCGGAAGAACCGCCGTCGTCGCCGCCCTCACCCGACCCGCCCCCGGTGCCATCGCCAGGCACGGTCGGCTCGAGTCCGCAGGCCGGATCGCAGCCATCACCGGCCGCGAGATTGCCGTCGTCACAGGCCTCGCCCGCCTCGACCACGCCGTTGCCACAACTCGTGGCGTTGGGATCCAAGGCCACCACGCACAGCTCGTCGATCGTCCAGCCGCCGAACTCGACCCCGCCATCGGCGGCCAGCGAAAACGTCACCGCGACGGTGCCGTCGGCGGCCTGGCTGCTGAGGTCCACGTCGTGGAACCGCCACTCGCGATCGACGTGGTGCTCGGTCGCGAGTTCTTCGACCTCGGACGCATACTGGCCCCACAAGGGTACGTCGTCCGCGAAGATCTCCGCCTGATCGAAGAACCCGTCCTCGGTCGAGAGCCACCGCCGGTACTGAAGCCGCACGTTGGTGAACCCCAAGGTCGCAACCGCCGGCGAGGTTGCGACCGCATCGCTGAAGGGTTGATAGAGACCATCGAGCGACAGGGTGTTGCCCATCACGACCCCATCGGCGTCCCATGACGTGGACGGATCGCGGTTGCCAGGCGTGCCCTGCGGCGCTGCGACATCCCAGTCGCCGACGAGCTGCCAACCGGCCGCGCCATCGGTGAAGTTCGTGCAGTACAGCGGAACCACCTCGCCGATGAACAGCTCGTACCAGGGGTCGACGAAGTTGTCCGGCAGCGATCGGACCGTGCCGTTGTCGTAGTTGACGTGCACCTGGTACTGCACCACCGCTCCGACCGGCTGCGCGGGAATCAACGCGGACCACCCAGCGCCCGTCGCCGTCATCGCCAGCTCGGTGGTGTCCGCGCCGCCTCGCAGCCGCCACGAGAGCGTCGGCGCGGCGCCGACCGGGCACTCCGGGAAGTTGGGCAACGCGACCTCGAGCTCGACGCTGACGCCCTCGGGTAGGACCGTGGCCAACACCGACTCGGACGCCTCACCTGCGGTGAACAGCCCATGCGGGCCATAGGCGGCATTGATCTCGCACACGTTGGGTGTGCCGTTGGCGAGGTTGCCGTCGTCGTCGTCGACCACGAGCGCCTCGACATACATCGAAGGGATGTTGACCGCGCGGCGGGTCGACTCGTACCAGATGCGATCAGTCGCGTAGATCCCCGCCGCACCGTACTTGGCGATCATCAGCTTGCGCAGGTCCCACAGCGCACCGGCGATGATCTGGCCCTCGTCGTGGACCTCCCCGCTGTCGTCCGGCCAGCGATACTCGAAACCCACCGGATCGTTGTCGCGCAGCGGTGACTGGTCGTAGAAGAAACCGCGGGCGACTCCAGCGTCGTTGACGATGGTCATCGACAAGTAGTCGGAGGTGCCTTCGCTCAGCGCAACGTCGAAGAAGCCGACGCCGTCCAGCAACGACTGATGGTGCACCGAGTGGCCGAACTCGTGGTAGACGACATCCGCGAGCAGGCCGGTGTTCTCGCAAAACTCGCTCGATTGATAAAAATTGATCGAGTTGCCGTCCGAGAATGCGTTGCAGCTGTCCTCGATGTTGACGGTCACCGGAATCTGCTCGTCGAGCCAGCTCAGGCCCGGCGCGATGCCCCGGACATAGGCCTTGACCACCGAGGTGTGCACGAACGCGGTGAGCTGCGCATCGACGAGCTCGTCGGCGGCACCATCCCAGACCGTGCCGCTGCCTGGGCTGGCCACGAACGCCTGCGCGGCCAGCTCGCCCGGAGCGTTGGTGATCGCAACGAACGGTCCGATCGGCGAGTTGAGCGCTTGTCCCGGCGCCGTGGCGAAGTCGAACACACCCGCGGCGTCGGTCACCAGCGCGACGCCGTCGACATCGACGTCGACGAACGCTGCGCCGTAGTCCGCCCGGACATCCAGCGGTGAGCGGGGCGGGACCCGATAGACCACGCCTGCGATCGAGAACAGCAGATCCTGGCGCCTCGCGACCGGCTCGCCTGTGGCGGTGTCGACAAACACCGACCAGCGGCTCGGCGGGCTGTCGACCGCCACGGGAACTCGAGCGACCTCGCGGTACTCGAGGGCACCATCGATCACCAGCGGCATCACCACAACCGGGTCGGCCGCGCCGACGTCGTGGTGTTTTCCCGCGATGTCGCTGCGGATCCAGGCCAGTGCGCGGCTCGAGGCTTTGGCCGCGTCGAGCGTTCCCGAACGAACCGCGATGTTGGGCAGAGCGTCGTTCGCGATGGCGACCAGACGATCGTTCTTGAAACGGAAGCTGATCTGACCGCCGTACACCGGCACTGCATGGTGATGCTGGGCAAAACCCACCGAGCGGATCCCGCCCGACAGATCGTTGGTCACCAGCACGAAATCCGCGAGCGTCGCTCCGGGCGCGAACATGCCCAGATGTCGCGCAAGGATGCCGCGGGCCATGCTCTCGGCCGCGGCAGACGACGCCATCACGCCCGGCGCCGCGGCGCCCTCGAGCACGATGCGGTGGGGTAACGCGGTGGTGTCGTCCCACGCGATCCAGCTGCGCCCGAGCTCGGCCCGCAGGCCGGCGAGTGACTTGGCAGTGGCGGACTGCGAGGGCGACGAGCGCCATGCGCTGGTGCGGGCGTGCTGCACGACGCGGCCGTCGGCGCCGCGGATCAACTCGCCGTGATCGGGCCCGGGTGTCCGTGCCGCAGTGGCGACCTGAGGCAGCACGCACGCGACGAGAACTGCAGCGTAGAGGAGGCGACGGGGCGCGAGGGTCACAAAACGACAATACCCGACAATCGTCGATTCGCAGCGTGGGATCTGATGGTTTTTCGAGAATCCATCCCCACACCGAGGTATGGGCGGTTGGGTCTAAGACGGCGCTCGCGACGCCAAGGTAGGCTCGGGCTGTGACGACGCCACTGCCACTGTCTGCCGATCCGCGGCAGCGCCAGCAGCACTACGCCGAGGTCCACCGCCAGATCGAGGCGTTGCTCGAAGGCGAGGACGACCTCGTCGCGGCGATGGCCACCGTCGCTTGCGAGCTGCACCACGCCTTCGCCTACTTTCACTGGACCGGATTTTACCGGGTCATCGCGCCCGGACTGCTCGCGGTAGGCCCGTATCAGGGCGGGCATGGCTGCCTGCGGATTTCGTTCACGCGCGGCGTGTGCGGTGCAGCGGCACGCACCCAAACCACCCAACGAATCGCCGACGTTCACGCCGTCGCCGATCACATCGCGTGCTCCTCGACGACGCGTTCGGAGCTGGTCGTGCCGATCCTCGACGCGGGCGGTCAGACCCTCGCGGTACTCGACATCGACTCCGACGACCAGGATGCCTTCGGCGAGGTCGATCAGCTCGCGCTCGAGAGACTGTGCCGCGACCTCGGCGTGCGCTTCGGCTGAGCCCTTGGGGGCTGCCGCTACCCGCCCAACGGCTCGCCGGCACCACACATCAGGCCGGCGCCGTCGAGCTCGTCCTCACACATGACACCGTCATCACCGGTCGGCTCCGGCATCGACATCGCCAGCGCGCCCTCGAGTTCAAAGCTCGCGGTCGGATCGTCGCAAAGCTCCAGGCTGGAGTCGTCGGGCACGACGCAGCTGGGCGCCGCGACTCGAAGCCCGACCACATCCACCCAGGTCGTGGCCTCGACGAGCGCACCATCGGTCACCAACGGCTCGACGCCATCGAACGAGAGCCAGCGACCCGGGAGCCCGAGACCGAGCACGAGTGAAGCCGCCAATGCGAGCCCGGCCGGCATCGAGGCCCGACGGGACGCAACCCGGCGGCCGTGGCTCTGCGTGCCAGCCATATGCACTGCGGCCTCGTGCATCGCCTCTTCGATCCGCGCGCAGTGCTCGAGACGCTCGCCACAGTGGGTGCACCCCGCCGCCATCAGGTGCTCTTCGAGCGCGGCAGCCTCGGCGCCGCGCAAGGCCCCGCTGACCCACGCGACGAGCGTCGCATCATCGGGATGAGCGGTGGTCATTCGTGCGCCTCCCCGACCACGCCGCGGATGCGCTTGCGCAGCTCACAGGTGATCTGCCGGACGCGCTGGATCGAGATCCCGATCTCTTCGGCGATCTCCGACGCATCGCGGTTGGACTCACCATAGCTCAGCTCGAAAACCCGGCGCGCAGTCGGCGACGCGGCCTCGACCACCTTGGCGATCCGGCGGAGCTGCTCGCGAGCGAGCAACTGCTTCTCGACGTCGTCGTTGCCCCCTTGCAGGCCGTAGTCGCCACCCATGCGGGCGTCCACGGCCGCTCGCCGCATCGACACGCGCTGCGCATCACGGGCGAGAAACAGCGCCTGCATGATCACGATCCCGGGGATCTTGAGCTCGGGAAGGCGGCCCGCACGATGCTGCTGGATGATCCGGACCCAGGCATCGTCGGCGAGGTCTTTGGCGCGGTCCAGGGGCAGGCCACGCGCGAGCAGAGCGACCACGACGCGCCGCGAGTGGACCTCGATCAACTGATCCCACGCGACCGACGCCGGTGCGGCGGCGGCGTCGACGGCGGCGTCGACGGGCGAAGAAACCAGCGGCAGGACGTCGGCAGACATGGCAGGGCGGTTGCGGTGAGAACGACGCGGCGAGCCGAACCATATCGGATGTCGAACGCCGGGCAAGCCGCCCGAGGTCGATCGTGCCGGCGGCATCGCCGCCAACCCCCGCCCAGAGCCCGTCTTTGGGCCTCGCGGGAGCCTTCAGCCGAAGCCACAATTTTCGACCGTCAGCGCGGGATCGACCTGCAGCGTGAGCTCGGCATCGAGCACGACGGGATCGCCGACCGGCACCAGCATCTCGACGTGCAGGGTCGCCGGCAGTCCATCAATCATGCTCAGGTCGACCAGCGCATCGGGTGGGATCACGGCGATGCCACTGAGCGAAAATCCACCGTCGAACTCGTCGGCAGCGGCACAGCCGACATCGACCCCGTCGCCCGCGCTCTGATAGAAATGACCGGTCGGCGACAACTCGTCGAAGCCGGGGACGTCCAGCGTCACCGCGTAGTAGACCGTCTCGCCCTCGGGCATGAAGCCGCCCTGCTGGCTTTGCAGGTAGAACATCAGAAACCCCTGACCGCCACACTCGAGTGCGATGGTGGCATCGGCCTCGACCGGATTGCCGAGGTTCGTGAGCCGGAACCACGGACCCGTCTGCTCGGGATCGTCGCTCAGGCCGCACAGCATGGGCTCACCCGTCGATGACTCCGCCGTGGTGGTGTCCGATGGCCCGGTTTCGCTGTCAGTGTCGGTGGCCACGGAGGTGCTCGGCGAGGACGTGCTCGCGGACGCGGAGCTCTCGCCAGGGCCAGGGCCAGTGGTGCCCTGGGTCTCGCTTGCGGTCTGTGGCGACTCGGTGTCCTCGACCGAACTCGAGCCATCGTCGCCGCAACCCGTCGCCCCCAACCCGAACGCCAACCCCAAAGTCGTGAACCATCCAAACCGTATACCCATGACGAGCAGCGTGCGTCGCAAACCCCACTGGCGCAAGCAGGATCTGACAGCGTCTTCGAATCAGGCGAACCCGCGATGCCCAGCGCGGGCGCTCTCATTGCTCGGCCGGGGCCGGCCAGTCGACCGGCAGCGCCGCCATCAGTCGCTCGAGCTCGACGTCGGGCTCGGCGCCCCAGTTGGGATCGAGGTCCAGGCGAAACGCCAGCCAGATCGCATAGCGACCGAGCATCTGCCGGCGCTGTTCGGCGGGCTGGCGCAGCGCGGCGCGAATTGCAGCACGCACGGCATCCACATCGTAAGGCACCACCTCGATCTCGACCTCGCTGGCGACCGCCGGAGACGCGAGCAAGAACGCCTCGCACTCGCGATCGAGCGTGACGCCGCGGTCGTCGATCGGCGTGGTCGTCGTGTCGGGCACGAGGATCGTCGAACACGAGGCCGGCGCTTCCCCGTCTTGGGTGAGAATGCGAACCACTCGCAGTCGATGCCGCCCGATCACACTCAGCGCCGGGCAGCCAACCTGCGGCGCAAGCCAGGTCGCGATGCGCTCGCCAGGAGCGAGCACGCGCTTCGAAGAGCCGCCTCCGCCAGCCATGGGCTCGGGACTCGCTCGCAGATCGCATTCGACGCTGCCCGCAGCGTCGCGCACCAGCCAGGTGAAATGCAGCGGCCCCTGTGCATACGAATCACCACCGTCCTGGAATGCGATGGGTGTCGTGCCTGCGTTCTCGACCACGAAGCGCCACACGATCGGTGCCCCCGCGACGAACGTCGTGCCGTCGACCTCGAGCCCACCGCGCACGTCGCCCCGCGTGCGATGGACAGGCGTCGCGAGTGGTTGCGACTGCGCGACGACTCGCGGCGTCGCCGGCGGGTCAGGGTGCGTCGGCACGGCAGGTGGCGGCACGCGTGGCTCGGGCGACGGTGTCGGGCTGCCGCACGCGATGGCAACGCCCAGGCCAACGAGCAGCGCTCGACCCCGAAGCGCCACGGGCTTCAACCGCACGCCGCGATCGTCTCACCGAGCCACGGCTCGACGGTGAAGTCGTCCCAGGGCTGGTCGAGTCGCCACAGGCTGTTGTCGTCCTCCCACAGCACCAGATCGTCGTTGTCTCCGCTGGCGTACGCGCCCCAGTGCCACTGGCAAAGATCCGTGCCCGGGCGGGTAAACGTCGCATGCACGACGCTCGCGCCGTTTTGCCAGACGTGCATGACCCCGTCGTAGTAGTTGACATAGATCGTGATGCGGACGAACTCACCCATCGGAAACGCGGGTGCCGCGGGATCGAACTCGACCGTGCCGCCGGTGCTGAGCACATGGGCGGGTACCAACAGGTTCTGGGTGTTCTCGAGCCCGAGCGTGAGCACGTCGCTGCTGTAGTCGCACGAATCGTTGACGGTCCAGAAGCTGAACCACCGACCGTCTGCGAAGGCATACGGGGCGTCGAGACGGCTCCAGAAGGTGTTGACGATCCCTCCCGGCGCCTCGATCCCTTCGCCGACGTTGGTGTACGCCGGGACCACGGCATCACCGTCGAACTGCAGCCCGCCATAGCCGCGATGCACACTCATGTCGCTCGCACAGGTGATCTCCGAGCGATGCGAGTGACCAGGGCTCACCGACTCTTGGTCGGAGAACTCGTTGTCGTGACAAAGCCCCCCGTTCCAGCCCGCGTCGTAGGTCATCGACGTCCACCTCGAGTAGTCGAGAGTCTCGAAGTCCTCGGACCAAAGCAGCGTCGCCGCCACACATTCACCGGGCCCGCTGCTGGTGTCCGCCGCCGTCGCGTCGACACTGCTGGTCGCCGTACTCGAGTCGTCCGCGGTCGTGGTGGTCGGGTCACCGGTCGGCGAACTCGTCGCCGTGGTCGTGGCAGCGGTCGTTGCTGCGGAGCCGACGGTCATCCCCACCGACTCACCGGTGTCGCTGCTGGTCCCAGGGCTGTCGCCGCCCCCCTCGGCGCCACAAGCCACGAGCCACAGCGTCGAGTACCCGATCGTTCCCAGCCCGTGTCGCATGGCCATCAACCTCAGGGACTAAGGTATCGCGTCGCTCATGCGCCGGGACAGCCGTCCACGCAAACCGTGGCGGTCGACGTAGGTCTGCCGCCTACGCCAACGTGCCGCAATGGCGCTGCGGCCTTTTGCGGCGCAGAATCAACCGACCCGGATCGATCCGGGTCCTTACCAGGAGCGCTTGCCATGACTTGGAATCGGATCATCGTGAGGTCGGGTGTCGTCGCTTTCGCGGGCCTATTTGGCTGCGGTGGGTTGGACTCGGCCGGACTCAACAACTCGAGTGCGGCGAGTGACACCGCGAGCGCATCCTCTTCGTCGACCGACTCGCAGTCGGGCACGCAAGCGACCGAGGGCAGCGCTTCGGTGTCGGCTTCCGCGGATACCACCGCGACGGACTCCGCTTCCGCGACGGACTCCGCTTCCGCGACGGACTCCGCTTCCGCGACGGACTCCGCTTCCGCGACAGACTCCGCTTCCGCAACGGACTCCGCTTCCGCGACAGACTCCGCTTCCGCGACGGACTCCGCTTCCGCAACGGACTCCGCTTCCGCGACGGACTCCGCTTCCGCGACGGACTCCGCTTCCGCGACAGATTCGGCATCCGCGACGGACTCCGCTTCCGCGACGGATTCGGCATCCGCGACGGACTCCGCCGGCGGCTCGTCGGGCAGTGGCTCGGCAACCGACACCGACTCGGCCGGAACGGGAACCGACGGCGGCCTGCCCAGCATCTGCGACCCGAGCCCCAACGATGTGCCGTGCGCCACGTGTGCCAAGGCCATGTGCTGCCCCGAGCTCGAGGCCTGCGTCGGCGATCTGCTGTGCTTGTGCCTGTTGCAGTGCGTGTCGATCGGTGGCCTGCCCGCCGATTGCCAGACGCAGTGTGGCGAGAACGCGGTCTCGCAGGCGGTGGTCGATTGCGGTGAGCTCGAGTGTCCGGTGTGCGCCTGACGGCGACGGACGTGGCCGGCGCTGCACGGGCGCCCACGATGGGGTAACCTCGCTGTCATGGCGTTGTTTCCCTGCGAATCCTGTGCTCGTCACCTCCGGGGCAGCGAGTCGGTGTGCCCGTTTTGTCGCGCGCCTCGTGCAAGCGCCTGGTTGACGGCGGTGGCCGTGAGTTCTGCGCTCGCGGTGGCGGCCTGCTCGGCGGGCACCGTCTACGCCGGCCCACCACCGGGGCCGCCGCAAGGACGCGACACGATGGGTCCCGGGGTAGACGAACGGCCGACGGATCCGGCCGAGGCCGGCACGCCGACCGAGGACGCCAAGGCGCCCCAGACCGAACCCCCGCGCGAGCCCGCGAGCCCGAGTGCAGACGGCAGCAGCGCCAACAAGGACTCGCCGCCCACCCCCGGCGGCGGTCCGCGATGAACCTCGCCGGCGGATCTAACGAAGCTCTGGTGGGACGAGCTTGATCGACCCCGCGAAAGCCTCATGGTCGATCGGATCGACGACGCGGTGCCTGACGTGGGTACTCGCCGGGTAGTTGGCGAGGCAGTTGTCGCCCCTCCAGTTCTTCGCCGGTCGGATCGGCCTCGCCACGAAACCCCCGCCACAGTTCGGACATACGTTGTCCAGAACGTGTTCGACGCAGGTCGCGCAGAAGGTGCACTCGAAGCTGCAGATCCGCGCGTCCACGGCGGCGGGCGGCAAGGCTCGATTGCAGTGTTCGCACGTCGGTCTTAGTTCGAGCATCGCGACGACCTCGGTGCCCAGCGGTGACGTTACCCCTCGAACAAGCGCGGGGCTTCACGCTTGTCCGTAACGGCGTCGTCGCCCTTGCGCACGCGCACCGTGGTTCCCAGCGCAGCCTCGCCCTCGTAGACGTGCAGCCAACCGACCTCGGCATGCGGCGCGGTCAAGTCGTAGACACGCTTGGCGTCGCGAGGCGAGAGGTTGACGCAGCCGTGGCTGATCTTGTGCCCGAAGCGGTAGTGCCAGAACGCCCCGTGCAGCGCGAAGTTGCCGCTGAAG
>CANLQR010000119.1 GCA_947492135.1 Deltaproteobacteria bacterium
ATTCCGAAGACCGTTGCGAGCCCGAGGCCTGTGCCCTTGCCTTGCGCTTTGGTCGTGTAAAACGGCTCGAAGATCTGCGCCATGGTCTGCCGGTCCATGCCGGTGCCGGTGTCGCTCACTGCCATCAACACATAGGTCCCAGCGCGAACATCGTGGTGTTCGATGGCATAGGCTGCGTCCAGATCGACGTTCGCAGTCTCGATCGTCAGGTTGCCACCTCGAGGCATGGCGTCGCGAGCGTTCACGGCGAGGTTCATGATGATCTGCTCGATCTGGCCGGGGTCGGCACTGATGTGCCCGAGCCCGATCGCCGGTAGCATCGTCACCTCGATGTCCGCGCCGAGCAGGCGGCGGAGCATCTTCTCCACCCCGGCGAGCGACTGGTTGAGGCTCAGCACTTTGGTCTGGAGGACCTGCTGCCGGCTGAATGCGAGGAGTTGCCTGGTGAGGTCGCTCGCGCGCAGCGCCGCCTTCTTGATCTCGTCGACGTCGGCGCAAAGCGGCTCGTTGGCTTGGAGATCCTCGGCGATGAGCTCCGAATAGCTGAGGATCACGGACAGCAGATTGTTGAAGTCGTGCGCGACGCCGCCGGCAAGACGTCCGACAGCCTCCATCTTCTGGGCCTGGAGGAATTGGGCTTCGAGGTTCCGCCGCGCCGTCACATCGGTCTGCACGCCGACGAACTGGCGCACTCGACCCTCGCGATCCTTGACCGGTGAGAGGGCCACGGAGTTCCAAAAAGGCGTGCCGTCCTTACGCACATTCAGCAGCTCGACCGTGCAGGATCGTCCGTCTCGGACGGCCTCCCGTAGCGCCGTGATCTGGACCGGATCGGTGGCCGGACCCTGCAAGAACCGGCAATTCCGACCGAGCACCTCGGCATTCTCGTAGCCAGTCAGCCGTGCGAACCCAGGGCTCGCATAGATGATCGGGTGGTCGGGCGTGGTCGCATCCGTGACGGTGATACCTTGTGACACGACCTCGATGGCTCGCTCGCGCAAGCGCAGCTCGCTCTCGGCACGTTTTCGGACGGAGATGTCGCGGATGTTGCACTGGATGACGCGCTTGTCGGCGACGCGGTAGACGTTGCTGACGAACTCGACAGCGACCGTGAGCCCGTCCCGGGTCTTCAGTGGGAGATCCTCGTAGCGAACGTAGTCCGTGGCGAGCAGCTCGGCGAACTGGTCCTTGGAGCTCGCGGAGTCCTTGAACGGCCCGATGTCCCAGAGGCGTTTGCCGACGATCTCGTCGCGGGGATAGCCCGTCAGCTCGGTCATGAATGGATTCGCGTCGACGACGGTCCCGGTCCCCACATCGAGGATCAAGATTCCGTCCTTGGCCGACTCGAAGAGGCGACGATACCGTTGCTCTGACGCTCGCAGCTCGGTATCGGCGAGCTTGCGCTCGCTGATGTCCACGACGTCCGTGAGAAAGTACCGCGCTCCGTCGGGGCCCTCGTACAGCCTCGTCGTCACGTGGCTCCAGACCCAGCTCCCGTCCTTCGCGCGCAATCGCTTTTCGAGCGACCAGCTCGCGCACTCACCGACGCGCAAGCTGCGAATCGCTTCGTGCGTCGCCGCGAGATCGTCGGGGTGCGTCAGCGCCAGAAATGACGTGGCCCGAAGCTCCTCCACGGAGTACCCGAGCATCGCGACGAGGGCGGCGTTGACGTAACGCCATCGCCCATCCTCCGCCGTGACCGCCTTGCCGCCCGGCGCGTGGTCGAAGAACGCACGGAACAGGTCCTCGGAAAGTTCGGTGTCCGTCAATTTCGCCCAACCCGTTTCTGTTCGCAGCCCACGATAACGCGCGGGCATGGCACACCTTGGCATTGGCGCGGCCCGCTGCAAGCGGATAGATGCCATGGTGGCTGGGCTCGGCCGCCTGACAAGGGCTCCCCACGTTCGGGCGGGACAAGGATGAGTCGTTCAGACTCATAGACGGCCTCGAGCAGGTGGTCTGCCCGGGGCTACGGGGCAATAGCCCCAGCATCCTCGACCCGAACGGAGGGCGGACCCGCGGAGCAACCCGTCGCCAGTGGCTGCGGCTGCGGGCAACGCAACAGCGGCGGTGCGGTGCTGTTCGGCGTCGTGCTGCTCGGCCTGCGGCGCGGTCGAGCTAGCTTCGATCGATCTCGGCGATCCGCGCGTTGATGTAGTCCTGCAGGATCAAGTACGCGTCGTTCGCGTCGAGCTTCTCGTCGACCAGCTCGGAGAGCGCCTTGTCGCGCGCGAGCACGAGCTGCTCGCGCAGTGCGGCCTTGTCGGTGGTCTCGGCAACGAGGCGCCGCGTGTCGGCGTAGTGGGTCTCGATGCGACTGCGCTGCCGCTGACGCCGCGCCGCACCGAGGCCGCTGATCGCGGACCACAGCAGCGCGCCGACGGTGATCGCCAGGCTGATCTCGTTGAGGTAGCGCTGCACGATGCTCGGCTCGTCGCGGCGGTAGTAGCGATCGGCGCCGGGGTGCAGCGGATACGGTGACAGCGCGGGATCGTAGCGCTCGCTCAGGTGCGAGAGCAGGCGCTCTTGCTGCGCGAGCTCGACCTTGTGCGAGTAGAGCGATTCGGTGATGGCGTAGATGACGTCTTCGTCGAGATCTGCGCGCGCGACGAGCAGCGCGTGCACGCTGATCGTGCCGATCGCCATGGTCGGCTCGGCGCCGTACGCATGCTCGGGGATCGCGGTGACGGAGAAGAATGGCGCATCGAGCTTGATGCCCTCGAGCGCGGAGCCGACCTTGCCCGGCTCACCGAGCGAGAGCAGCGCCATGTCGCCGCGCGCGAGCAGTCCGTCGACCGCGGGCGTGCGCATGCCGGCCACGATGAACACCGCGTCGAGCTCACCGATCTCGAGCGCCGCGACGGCGTCGACCGTCGGCATGTTGCGGCGATCGAGCTTGTCCCCGGTGATCCCGAAGTGCGCGAGCACGGCATCGGCGATCGACTCGGTGCCGCTACCCGACGGGCCGACGGCGATGCGCTTGGCCGCGAGATCGAGCGGCTTCGCGATGCCGGCGGCGCGGCGCACGACTACCTGGAGGGTTTCTTCGTAGAGCGGCGCCACGAGCATGAGGCCGGTTGCACCGGCGACGTGATTGCTGAGCAGCGCGAGCTCGGCTTCGCCGCGGCCGAGCATCTCGACGGACGCGACGCTGCCGGGGCTCTCGATCGCGGAGAAGTCTCCGCGAACATCGGCCGCGAAGCCGCGCGCGAGCGTCTCGCCGAGCGGGAGGAACGTGCCGCCCTTCTGACCGGTCGCGATGCGGATCTGGCCGTGCGACGCGGCACCGCAGGCGAGGAGAAAGAGCACGAACACCGCGGCGAGATGGGCGAAGACGCGACGCACGACGGTGAACCTTAGCAGCTCACGACAGCAGGTCGGCGGCTGCGAGCGTGCGAGGAACAGGACGTCGTCGGGCCCGTGGACGACGCCGCCTTCGTTGTACGCGCCCTCGGAGTAGACCTGTCCGTCTACCCGGGTCCGCAGCATCGACGCTGCCGCGGACGCCCGCGGACGCCCGCGGCGATTTCTCGCAGCCTCGGGGGTTTCCCCGGCGGATGACGGCGGCCACTGGTTGTACCCTGACGCCATCGTCGGGCCACTGCCGTGCACGACGACGGCACCCCACGCCGCGAACACCCCGCTAGCCATGTCGGTGCAACGGGTGGGCGTGCTGGGGGAAGGTGCTAGGACGCACGCTGCGGCGACCGGGCCACTCACCCCTGGGGCACGAAGTTCGCGCACGCCTGGGCGATCACCCCCGTCGCCTCCGCGAACATCGGCCCATAGTCCTGCTCACACAGCCCCCCCACGAACCCGTTCACCCCGAACAGCTCTGCCCAGCTCACGATGTTCACCCCGTCGAATCCGAGCTCCGCCGGCGCACACGCCCCACCTTCGTAGTTCACGATCGCCAGCGCGACCGCGTTCTCCACAATCCCGCCCTTCGCGGCGACCACCGCATCGTACCAATCCATCGGCCCGCCCATCGATGTCGCCGGCTCCTCGCCGTTGCCCGGCTCCGGATCCCCCGGCCCGTCGTACTCGTCCGTGATCACCACGACGACCAACAACGCATCATCCCGCACAAACCCCTCGTTGCACCCGCCAGCCTCGCCCAACGAACCATCGACCGCAGCGACCACCGCGTCCATCGGCCGCTCCGACCCACTCCCGCTCGTCCCGACCTGCGCCGCGCAAGCAAAGCTCGCGTCGAGATCGTCCGCATCCGTCATGAAGTTGAACCCATCCGCATACGGCCCGCACTCCGCCTGACTGGAGCTCGCCCCGGCGCCGGTCGTGCTCGTCACCAGCGCGCCGATCAAGATGCACGCCCCCGGATTCCCCGAGAACGGATCCGTCGCGACCACGCCGACTTGATACGACTCCACGCTCCCTAGCGACTTCTCGATCCCGTCGATGAACGCCGGAAAGTTCGCGATCAGATTCGCCTGATGCGTCTCCATGCTCGACGAGTCGTCGATCACGAACAGAAAATCCACCGCCGTACACCCTTCGACCACGCCGACATCCGGCTGCACCCCGAGGTCGAACGTCGACCCACCCATCGACGACGAGCTCGAGTCCGCCTCGGTCGTCGACACCGTCGTGCTCACCGTCGTCGGATCACCTCCTGTCGACGGTGACTCCGTGTCCAACCCCGACGTCGAGATCGTCGTGCCGACCGTGGTCGCCGTGGTCGGACCACCCGCCGACGTCGAAGGATCCGTCCCATCGGTCGTCGCCTGGTCACCGCCGTCGCTGCCGCACCCGAGCACGAGCGCCGCGAGCACCGTTCGAACTCGAGAGACGTTCACGACAGCACGGTATCACGGTCGCTCGCCACGCCCCTGCGCCCCGCCTCGCCGTCAGCCGCGGATCGCCGCCAGAAACGCCGCCGCCGGCAGCGTGTCGCGACGCGGCTTGCCGTCCCACGCAATCGCGCCGAGCAGCTCGCCGCTCGCACGCGCCTCGTCCCGCGGCGTCAGACCGCGCAGTAACTCCGGCCGTGCGACACGCCCAGGCCGCCGAGCCTCAGTGGGCGCGGGCATCGCCATTTCCCACCTCCAACGCTGCGACCGCGTCCTCGAAGCTGCACCCCGCTTGCGCGAGCTCCATCACGTGCGCGCGCCGAGTTTCCCCGACGACGATCATCTCGCACGGCTGACCGGTGCTCGCAGCGCAGCGCAGCTCCTCGACGTGCAGCCTCCTGCCCGCGAGATGGTTGAGCACCGCCTCGAGCATCCCCGCCAGCACATGGCAGCAGCGACCATCCTTGGCGCCGCGAGTGACCAGCGGGCTCGACTCGACCTCGATGCGCAGCACACCGCGCGCCGCGTCGCCGAGATCGAAGCTGACCAATCCGCACCCATGATCGCGCAGCACCCCGGACACGAACGCCACGGTGTCCTTCATCGGTCGCTCGCGCAGCGGTTCGCCGTCGACGCCCGCGGTCTCGAGCTCGATCACCAATCGCCGTCCCGCTGCGAGCCCCCACGCATGACCGATCGTGTGCCGCAAGGCCGGCGCGTGCTTGTCGAGTGTTGCGCCGAGCATCTCGAACAAGCTCACGGGCGCAGCGACGATGCGCTCCGCGAACTCGTTGCGCAGCACACCGCGCTCGGACTCGCCCGGCACGAGCTCGACCTGCCGCGGCGCCGCCTCGCGCGCCTCGGGCCCCGTGCGCTCGGGCAAGAACTGCATGCGATTGATCAACAGGTAGAAGCGCGGCGCACCGGCGGCCCGCACCAGCTCGATCTCGACGTTCTGCGCGCCGAACTTGAAATCGAAGACATACGCGAAGCGCAGGCTCGCGCCGCTGGTCTTGCCGTCGGCGAACGACCGAAAGCGACCGTAGAAGTCCTCGGTGTACGTGCACGGCGCGACGTCCGTGAAGAAGTTGCACCCGACCACGGTGCTCGGGTCGAGGCGCGCGAGCCGACCTTCGGCGAGGTTGTAGCGGAGGATCAAGCCGTCCGAGGCGAGGCACACCACGCCGAACGGCAGCTCGTCGAGCGCCGCGTCGTCGAGGTCGTCGACGCTCGCGGGCTCGGCCGTCGCTGTCGTCCGCGATGCGCGGGAGCGAGGCATCACGACGGGAGGTGGGGGCAGTGGGTGCATATGCGGTGCTCACGAACGGGGTTCGGGTTTGGCGCTGCGACTACGCAGCCAGGTGTGGAGGGCGTCGCCCAGCTCGGCGACATCGGCATGGCGCTCGGCGGGGGCCTTGCGGGTGCCGCGGGCGAGGATCGCGAACAGGCGCGGATCCATCGCGGCATCACGCGGGTACGACAGCGGCGCGCCTCGGATCGCGTCGAACAACGCCGGCAGTGACGGGCGCGCGAACGGTGGGCGGCCGGTGACGAGGCTGTACAGAGTCACGCACGCCGACCACTGATCCGATGCCGACCCGACCCCGTGGCCGCCGACCTGCTCGGGCGACATGAAGTCCGGTGTGCCCGCGAGCGAGCTCGTCTGTGCACGGTCGGGCTCGACGCTGTGTGCGAGGCCGAAGTCGAGCAACACGGCGCGCTCGACACCCGTGTCGTCGGCGGCGAGCAGGATGTTGTCGGGTTTCACGTCGCCGTGCACGATGCCGTGGCGGTGCGCGGCGTCGAGGCCCGACAGCACGCCGAGCATCAGGCGCACCGCGCGGAGCTCCGGCATCACTCGGTCGGGCGCGACGAATCGCGCGAGATCGGCCCCGTGCAGCAGCTCCATCACCAGGTACGGCGCCTCACCTTCGTCGACCAAGACGTCGAACATCTGCACGATCGACGGATGCCGGATACGCGCGAGCGCACGGGCCTCGCGCACCAGGCGATCACTCGACTCGGGGTGATCGCCACGCATGCGCTTGATCGCGACCAGGCGATCCAACCCGAGATGTCGCGCGCGCCAGACCTCGCCCATGCCCCCGGCGCCGAGCCGGTCCAGCAGTCGATAGCCGCGCCGCGCGAGTCGCTCGGCGTCGGCCCGCGGCACGCCCGGCAGCGACACCTGCCGCGCCGGCGCAGGGCCCAATCCAGGCAAAGTGTCGTGTCGCTCGGCGCCCATGGCCCCGGCACCCGTCGTTTAGCGGAAAACGCCGCGGCGACAAGTCCGCGCGATCACGATCCGCGTGCGAGGTACGGCGCAGTGCGACTCGCTCGATTGTGCGCCACCGCATCCGGGGGCCCGGCCGCGACCACGGTGCGTCGTCACCTCCGCGGGATGCAGCCCTGTCGTCGGCTCGTCGAGCAAGTACGACGCATCACCGTGCGCGCTGGCCATGGACGCCCGGTGGCAAGTCCATCGTCGACCACCGCGTGACGGCCCTCGTCGAAATCGACGCCGTCCGTGAACCTCCAGGCCGCTCACCGGACGTCTCCATAGGGGGTGCGACATGGAACTCGGCGGACAAGGCGGAACGCGGCTGGGCCTGATGGCGGTGCTGGGCCTGTGGGGCTGCGCTGAGGACCCCGGGCGGGGCGCGTTCGATGGCGGCGGGATCCTGACGGTGGGCGACGACACTGGCGGTGCCGAGGGCGTCGCATCCGGTGCTGGCCAGAGCGACGGTGGGACGCTCGGCTCACTCGACGGCGGCACACTCGACGACGACGGTGAAGGCGGCGATCCGGGCGGCGAGGGCGATCCGAAGTTCGATCTCTCCGCCGGCGAGAGCGGCGGGCCATCTTGCGCGACCGAGTGCTGCCCCTACGAGTTCTCGATCATCTGGATCGCAAACGACTACCAGGGCACGGTGTCGAAGATCGACACCAAGACACTCGTTGAACTCGGGCGCTACTACACGAACGCGACGCAGGGAGCAGGACGCCCCTCGCGAACCTCGGTGAACCTGCTCGGTGACGTCGCGGTGACGAATCGCGACCCCGGCAGCGTGACCAAGATCGCCGCGCAACTCCACAACTGCGTCGATACCAACGCCAATGGCACCATCGAGACCTCGAGCGGTGCCGGGGACGTACTGCCGTGGGGGACCGATGAGTGCGTGCTGTGGCACGTCCCCATCGACACCGAAGGCTTCGACAGCGGACCCCGACCGACCGCATGGGAGGGGGGCAGCGCCGCCGCGGATCCGTGCACCACCGACCAGCCGCGCCTATGGATCGGCTACAAGGACGATGACAACGACGCGATCTTTCTCCGGCTCGACGGCGCGACCGGGGCGATCCTCGACGACGTCAACGCCGGATTCTGGAGTGGCGACGGCGACAAGGGGCCCTACGGTGGCGCGGTCAATGCCGATGGCGACCTCGTGGTCACCGGCAAGAGCGACGACGAGCCCGCGATCCGCATCGACGCCGAGTCGCTCGAGGTCGACGATCTCGATGTCGTCGGTGACTCATTCGAGGGCGGCAAGTACGGTATGGCACTCGATCAACAGGGCAACCTCTGGGCCGCGTCGCACCACGACGACCAGGGCGTGCACGTCTACGAGTTCGACGACGAACAATGGACCACCATCGATGGCACTGGCGGCACCCAGCTCAAGGGCATTGCCGTCGACCGCGACGGCAGCGCCTGGGCGGCGGGGGTCGAGCCGTGTCGCCTCGTCAGACTCGACGTCGCGAGCCGCTCGGTCGTCGACGACAACATCGCGCTGCCGGGCTGCAGCTCGCCGATCGGCGTGAGCATCGACGTCGATGGGTTCGTGTGGGTCGTCGACCACGGCGCCAACAAGGCCTTCAAGGTCAACCCGAGCGACTACACGACGCAGCAGGTCGAAGGTCTCCTCGGGCCCTACTCGTACTCCGACATGACCGGTGCGGGCCTCGGTCTGGTCGTGAATCCCCCAGGTTAGGGCGGTGTGACGACGCGAGCGTGCTCGGTTCAGCGTCCCCGACCCGTCGTCCTCGCCCTCGCGCTCACTGCGTCGTCGCGGCGTTTGTCATCGCGCAGAGTGCGGGCGTCTGCGATCCCGACTGACCGCCCTCGCCGGACCGCGTTACTTCGAGACCATGCCCTCGATTCCCGCGAGCTGACCGAGGTCCGGGATCAGCTGGATCTCGATCCGTCGGTTGTTCGCGCGTCCATCCTCGTTGGCATTGTCCGCGATCGGGTCCTGCTCTGCATAGCCCGCGGCCGCGAGGTGATCCTTGGGGAAGCCCTGGGCGATCATGTACTCGACCACGACGACGGCGCGCTCGGTGCTCAACTGCCAGTTGTTGCGGTAGCGGCGGGTCTTGATCGGCACGTTGTCGGTGTGCCCGGCGACCACCAGATTGCGGTGCGCCACGCTCTTGAGCGCGGCGGACAACTCGGTGAGCGCGCTTTGGCCATTCGCCCGCAGCTCGGTGCGGCCCGAGTCAAAAAGGACCGCCGAGGGCAGGGCGACGATCATCCTTCCGGCGCGGAACGACACCTTGATCTGTCCGGAATCGATCAGCTTGCGCAGCCGCGCGAATAGCTCCTGGTAGGTCGCCAGCTCGTCGCGTCGCCGCTTCTGCTCGTCGCGCAGCGACCCAAGCTCGGTATCGAGTCCGGCGTTGGCGGCCTCGAGGGCGGTGATCTTGCGCTGGCGCTCCTCGATGTCCTTGCCGAGCTCGTCGATCTTCTGCTCGAGCTCGGTTCGCTGCCCCTGCGATTGTTCGAGCTCGCCGCGGACCTGAGCGAGGTCGGCTTTGAGCTGCTTGCGACTCGGACTGCACGCCGCGAGCAGACCCAAGGAAATGACGGCGATGGCGAGCGCACACGGACGTTGCATGCGCGCAGTCTAGGCGCATGCGGCGCGATCATGCGCGAAAGTCCGGCGCTGGTGCGGCCTGAACGAGCGCACAAATCGCGGTGGAGTGGTTGCGAACGCGAGATCCGGGCGGTTCGAGTGTGACGCTGCTGTGCGGCCGCGCGCAGACTCGCGTCGTACCCGACCATCGGCGAACAGCTGCCGCCGTTCGCTCGCGATCGCCGGCCGTACCCCACAGCGGCGCTTTGCCGCGGCGTGGGCCTTGGTTCGCGGTACCGTGCAGCGACTCGCCGACGTCGAGCCGGTGCCACCGCCCGGCGAGGCGCCAGCGCCCGCACCATGACGCAGCTTCACCACACGTTCCACGCCACGGCGTTCGAGCAGAACTTCTCGCTCAAGTCGTTGGCCGAGCACTACCCCGCCGCGCGGCTGTCGGCCCAGGAGGCGAGCGTCGACGTCGCCCACGGCGGCACGATGTTCCTGTATCCGTTCGGCGCGGTGGTGTTCCACCAGACGGACCTCCCGCTTCGCGACGCGGAACTCGCGAAACTGCGGACGATCTTCCCCGAGCTCCGGGTGAAAGTCGCGGGTGAGGAGCACTCCGTGCTCGAGGATTCCGATGGCACCACCGGTGTCACCGCCGGCAAGCTGACGATCGTCCAGATGACCCCGAAGCGTGCCTCGGTCATTGCGCTCACCGTCGCCCAGAGTGCCGCGATGGAATACTACGAGCACATGGTCGAGCAACTCGGGACCCAGATCAGCGTTCTGGTCGTCCGGCTGCGCATCACCGGCCGGGTCCCGTTTCGGACCCGCGCGCTGCATCGGTTCATCGGCGAGTCGATCGAGGTGCGCAGCGAGGTGCTCTCGGTGCTCCACCTGCTCGACAAGCCCGACGCGACCTGGGACGACCCTGCGATGGACGCGATCTACGAGGACCTCCAGGACCAGTTCGATCTCGAGGACCGGTTCGCTGCGGTGGAGTCGAAGCTGCGGATCGTGCAGGAAGCGCTCGAGCTCGTGCTCGACACCGCTCGCGACTACCGGCTCGTGCTCCTCGAGGTCTCGATCATCGCGCTGTTCGTGCTGGAGATCGGCTTGGGCCTCGTGCGTCACTGACGATCAGGGGCTCGACGTCCACGAGTTGTCGTGCTGCTCGAAGACATCACCGCTCCTGGATGCCGCGGTAGGTCCCATCGCTGTCGTAGACGTGGACCTTCACGCCGAGCCGGCCCTTGGGGTAGTTGTCGATGATGCCCATGACCAGATCGTGGCGCGACCGCGACTGATCGGAGAGCTCGGCCATCACCGAGTCGAGCTTCGCCGCGTTCACGATGGGGCCGATCTTGACCTTGTCCTTGCAGGCGATGAACAACGCGCCGGCGGGCGGAGCTTCGCGGTAGAGGATCCCGCAGTCTTTGTCCCACGACATGTAGTCACCATCGAGGGTGAAGATCGGTGGGGTCAGTCCGCTGTTGTCCTCGAGGGCCTCGGTGCGACGCGTGGCGGTGCCGTCGACCTCGCCGGGAAATCCCGCGATGTTGCAGGCGTCGACCGCGGCCTCGGTGGTGGCGTCCATGAAGCACTGGACCAGCACCGGGTCGTTGGTCTGGGCCTCGCAGCGCGCGATGCTGGCCTCGGGGGACTTGAGGCCGGCCTTGGTGGCCTCCGAGCCGGTCGTACGCAGCACGTCGGTGACGTGTTCGAGCAGCACGCGGCACGACGCCTGGGTGGATTTCGCCGGTTCGGTCGGCGGCGTGGGCTTGGCGTCGGCCGCCGCGGGCGTCGCCGGAGCGGACTTGCGGTCGGCCGCCGCCGCCTTGGGTTCTTCTGCGGGCGATACGACAGCCTCGGCCGGCGAGGTCTCGGCCGGCTTGGCATCGACGCAGGCCCCGGCCGAACACACACGATTGCCCTTGCACTCGGCGTCTTTCGTACAGCCGACAGTCGACTTGTCGTCGCATGCCGACACCGAAGCGACCAGCAGGCACAGCAACGACAGCTCGAGAGCGTTCGACATCATGAGGCTCATGCGCAACCACTTTCGTAGTTCGGACACTCGGGGGCGCAATCACCCGCCGTGCAAGTCGAGCCACCGTCCAAGCCGCACGGCGGCACGCAGAGCTGGCTCTGACAGCTCGCGAACCCGGCGTACTCGGGATAGCTCTGGAACGTCTCGGGATCGACGCAGGCCTCGGTGTCGAGCGGGTCGGCCAGGCAGTCGATGCAGCGCTGGGTCTGGTCGCACAGCTGCAGCTGCATGCAGCACATGGCCGTCATGCAGTCGAAGCAGCCCTCGAGGCCCGGGCTCGGGATGATGTTGGTGAGCTCGCATGACGCAGCGCCGGTGTCGGGATCGGTGGCCGAGGCCTCGGTCGCGTCGGACGCGGTCGCCGTACCCGCCGAGGTCATGCCGTTGCTGGCGCTCCCGCTGTCGTCCGCCGGACCGTCGTCGTTGGCGGCGTCGTCTCCGCCCGAGTCCTCGGCCGGACAGGCCGAGATGCCGAGTACCACCACGAGGGTCAGCGTGATCGATCTGGACTGCATGGGGTTCCCTGCGAGGCGAGGGTAACCGATCCTCGGTCGCGGTTGGCCGACGGGTTCGGATCGCCGCGGCGCGCTGGGATGCGCGCCGCGGATCAACCGAGGGTGCCACGCGCACGCTCGCACATGCTGGGGCAAGATGGTCACGCACGGTCGCCGCCCCTGGCTTCGCGGTCGGGCTTCGCTTCTAGCCCTGGCTCCGCGGCGAACAAGGCGTTCGTGGTGGTAACATCCTGCGACGGTGCCTTCGCCCCAGCGGCACGACGCGCACCTGCGGCCAACGCTTCGATGCGACGCTTTTTCACCATCCCCTGTCTTGTCGTGCTCGAAGCCTGTGGACCAAGCTCGACGCCGACGGTGCACCCGACGTGCCCACCGCCTCCGAACCCGGTCGAGCCCGCTGGGGCTTCGAGCGCGCCCGTCCCTACGAGCGACTCGCACCCGGCGAGCCGATCCCCGCCGGCGGACGAAAACCCCGGCCCAACGCTCGAAACGCTCGGCTCGGTCGGCTACCTCGACGCAGCGCCGCCCAAAGTGATCACCTCACTCGCGACCGTCTGGATCGAGCCCTACGAACAGCCGGGCGCCGAAGGCGACCCCGTGCTGCATGTTCGCGTTCATGTGCAGGGCCCGGATGGTGCGACGATGAAATTGGAGCGAGCCTCGAGCCTCGACTTGTGCGCCGAGGCGTATCCCGGGATCCAGGTGGTCGGTGGCGACGAGGAGACGCTCACCATCGACGCGCGGATCGTGTGCAGGATGGGGGAGACCATTGTCCACGAAGTCGTCGATCACACGATCGTACGCATCGCGCTCGAGGGCACCGGCCTGCAGTCCAAGATCGTGTTCACGGGTCGCAGCATGACCCGCGACAACCGCGGTTTGGCGGTCGAAACGGATCGGCTGGAGTTCTACCTCGAGGCCGGCAAGCTCGGCATCTATCGGCACCGGTCCGCTTGGTGCGATCGGGCTGGCCTTCGCACGCTGATGGGTAGCGACTTTGACGGTTGTTCGACCCGGAAGCGAACATTGGAGTTCGTCGAGCGCATCTGAGCCACGGCCTGGCTCGGTCGATCTGTTTCGGGCAGAGGCGTTCCTGGCGACGACGAAGAACCCCATGCTCGTGATCGGTCGTCCTGCCCGGCCGCGCCCGCGCATCGAAGACCGTCACCGTCCGCGACAGACCTTGCTGGGGCGATCGGCGACCCGCGTGCACTGGAGACCCGCGGGACACTGCGAGCTGTGCTTGCACGGGTCTTCGCAGGCGTCGAGCGTGCGGCCGTCGCTGGTGGTGTACGAGAGGCAGCGCATGGCGTTCGGGCATTCGATATCGGAGGGACACCCGACGCCACGCATCGTGTCTGGTGAGTCACTGCCGCCGTGGCGTTGTCGTCCGCGACTGCACGCGCACAGGAGGAGGACGGCGAACACCGTGACGGAGCGAAACGCCAACGAGCTCATGCCGGGAGCATAGCGGCTCGCGCTGCGGGGGGGCGAGCGCGTGGCGGTGGTGCTCCCCGCGACGTGCGTGGCGGAATCGTGGTGGTCCAGTCGTCGGGCAGCGAGCGGATACGCGGCACTAAGGGGGTCCTTACTTGATGTAGTCCGCGAACTCGGGGTTCGCGAGCGAGCGAGGTACGCAGTCCCGTCGGGCTCCGAGGCCTGCGCCCGGGCGGTGTGTGGTCGCGGATACACGCGCAGCGTCACGTCACGGATCGCGGCCAGCCGCAGCGCGCGAGGTCGCGGTCTTCCGGGCGACAGCGCCGCCCGCACGCGGATGGCATCGTCGCGACGGCGACTTCGTGCCATGCTCGATGCGTGGGATGGGTACGAACGCTGAGTGTGATCGTTGCCGTCGCGGGCTGCGGCCCGGCGGTGCCGATCGGATCGGACGACGAATCGACGACCGCACCGACCGACGACGACGGCTCGACGACGCTCGCACCGACGTCTGCCGGTGATGGCACGGGCGCGACGACGACGTCCTCGTTCACGAGCACGACCACGAGCACCGGCACCGAGACCACGAGCACGGAGACGGTCGAAGACTCGTCGGAGGACGTCACCTTCATCATGGACCCGACGGAGTGCTTCACGCATTGCTCGAACGTCGAGTGCGATCTCTGGGCGCAGGACTGCCCCGAGGGTGAAAAGTGCATGCCGTGGGCAAACGACGGTAGCTCGGAGTGGAATGCGCGGCGCTGCAGTCCGGTCGCCGACATCCCGGGCGCGCCGGGTGACGCATGCCTGGTCGAGTCCGTCGGCTGGAGCGGGATCGACGACTGCCAGCTCTCGTCGATCTGCTGGGATGTCGATCCGGAGACCGACGCCGGCACCTGCGTTGCTTTTTGCGGAGGTTCCGAAGCGAACCCGACGTGCGAAGGCGACGCGGAGTGCTTCATGGCGTACGACTACGTGATCAACCTCTGCCTGCCGGGCTGCGATCCGCTCGTGCCCGCGTGCGCGCCGGGCTTCGCGTGCGTCGAGTCGTACGCCCAGGTTCTGCCGGACACGTTTGCATGCGTGCCCGAAGAATTGGTCGCAGATCGATCGGCATACGCGGACACGTGCGACGAGATCATCGGCTGCGGCACCGGCCTGCTCTGCACGAATGCCGAGGACGTGCCGGCGTGTGCGAACGAGTGCTGCACGATGCTGTGCGATCCGCTCGCGGCGAACGCCTGCCCCGACGCCGCGTCGGGCCAGATCTGCATCGCCCACGCCGCGACGCCGACGCTCGGCCACTGCGGCTTCGGCTGAGGCCTCACCGCGCACGAACGCAGGACGGCACGATTAGCGCCGCGTGCTCGCGGTGAGCGTGCGCGGGTCCTGTCGCCCGGATCCGCCGCCGCGCGAGTGTTCGCAGCCGAGGTGCGCGCGGCGGGCTGGGCCGTCAGTCGCAGCGATCGTCCAGACCGACCTCGCGCGGCCGCCGGCGCAAGAGATGCGCACGCCCGTCGATTGCCTCCCCCTAGCGTGAAGGCCAGGTTAGAAAAATAACAAAACGCGCAGCATCGCTACAAGAAACTATGATAACGTGCATTTAGGTGGCAAAAAACGTAATTTATGTTGCATTTTTAGCCGCGGCGGCGGGCCTGGCCTGCGAGGACTCCACCCCCGCCATCGACCCTGGCGCGACCACGGACCCCGCTGCGACCACGACCGGCACCGACCCTGCGTCGGACGACACCGACACCGGAAGCGGTGAGGCGTCGACGTCGGACACCGACGATGTCGATGTCGACGTCCGTCCTGTGGTGCTCGCCGATCCGGCACCTCCGCCAATCATGGGCGGACGGATCCTGCTGCATTCCGATGACAACACGCTGGTGGTCAGCGATCCGGATCGCGACCTGTTGCACGTCGTCGACCTCGACGCCTTGGTCGAGCGCGACACGATCGTGCTGGATCGTGGAGCGCAGCCGTGGCGGTCCGTCGAGGATCGCGACGGGCGCGTGCACGTCGTGCTGCGTGGTAGCGGGCAGGTCGCGACCCTCGACGTCGAGCAGGCGGCAGTGCTCAGGCTGCGCTCGGTGTGCACCAACCCGCGAGGAATCGCGCTCGGTGCTGACGGCGAGACGCTGTGGGTCGCGTGCGCCGGTGGCGAGCTGGTGAGACTGCCGGTCGGGTCGGGTGCCGCCGAACACGTCACGGAGATCGACCGCGATCTGCGGGATGTGTTCGTCGACGACACGGGACTCCTGCACGTGACGCGGTTCCGTGCTGCCGAGGTGCTGACGCTCGCCGACGACGGCGGGATCCTGGAGCGGGTCGGGGTCTCGAGCTGGGGAGCGGCGGCCGGTGGAGGCGCGAGGATGCGGCCCAACAGCGCGTGGCAGACGTTGCCGCTGCCGGGCGGCGGCTGGTTCATGGTCCACCAGGGCAGCAGCGACGCGTCGCTCATCGAGGCCGGGCCCAAGCGTTTGCCATCGCCGCCGCCGTACTACGGGGGCGAGGATCCGTGTACTGCGATCGTGCAGTCATCCGCGACGATCGCCCGTCCGGGTCAGCGACGAGTCACCCTCGGCGGTTTCGACCGCGTCGCGCTGCCGGTCGACGCTGCGCTCTCGCCCGACGGGAGCACTGCGCTCGTCGTCGGTGCCGGGGAGAGTGCCCGGCTGGTGGAGGTCGACATCACCCCACCCAACCACTCCACGGCCTGCCACAGCATCCGCGACGTCGAGCTCTACGTGCACGACCCCGGCCCGCAGTTGATTGCAGTCACCTACGCGCCAGACGATCGAATCGTCGTGCAACAGCGCGAGCCGGCCATGTTGTTGGTGGTCGAGCCGCGGACCTCCGTCGTGGGGCCCGAGACACAGGTGCGGCAGATCCCACTTTCGGGGCCCTCGATCGCGCACACCGGCGATCAGCTCTTCCACGAGGTCGCGAGCGCGGGACTCGCGTGTGCCTCGTGTCATCCCGAGGGCGGCGACGATGGCCTGGTATGGCAGCTCGAGAGCGCTCGGCATACGCCCGCGTTGTACGTCGGACTCGCCGGCACCGCGCCGTTCCACTGGACCGGCGATCTGGCGGATTTCACCGCCTTGGTACGCGAGGTCCTCGAGCGGCGCATGGGTGCGCTCTTCCAGCCGGCTCCGCGCGCGGCAGCGCTCGAGGTCTGGGTCACCGGATTGCGTACGCCGCCGCCAAACGATCCGGAGCGCGCCGACGTCGAGGTCGGGCGGGCGTTGTTCTCGAGCTACGGATGCGCGTCGTGCCACGTCGGCGACACGACCACCAACAACGAGACGGTACGGGTCGGCGACGGTCCGCCACTGCAGGTGCCGCCGCTCCATGGCATCGGCCTCCATCCACCGTACATGCACGATGCGCGTGCACTGACCCTCGAGGATGCGGTGCGCGACATGATCGAGGCCACGCAGCCGATCGTGATTGCGCCAAGCGAGGCCGATGTCGCGGCGATCGTCGAGTATCTCGACACGTTGTGACGCGGGCGTGGGACACGAGCGATCGGCAGGGGAGCTCCTCGAACGTCCGAGGCGCCGTCCAACCACCGGGGACGTAGCTGACGACCGCGGGGATGATCGGCGGAAGCGGAACGCGGACACCGTCCGCGACCGGATGCTCCTTCCGGAATCGCTCCCAGATGCGCGTCATGTAGATCAGCATCCGCAGGGGCATGTCGGGGTCGCCCCCACGCGACAGCGTCAACCAGCGACGCAGGCAAGATGCCCCGGAAGCTGCCGGCTGCGTGTTCGGGCTTCTCGAAGCCCGCCTCGAACAGCGCGTCGTGAGGCCGCAGCGTCATCGCGGCCGACCGTAGCACGACGCCCCGCTCGCCCCCCTCGCGACGGACGAGCGGGCTTCCGCGGTCATCCGTCGCCCAGTCCGTAGCGCTTGATGCGATCGAACAGCGTTCGGGTCGGAATCCCGAGATCCTCTGCGACGCGCCTGCGATTGCCACCGTGGCGTGCAAGCGCCGCTCGAATCGCGTCACGTTCGATCACGGCCAGTGGTGTGGCGACCTCGTCGGTGGTCGGCTGCGGCTCGAG
>CANLQR010000120.1 GCA_947492135.1 Deltaproteobacteria bacterium
CCGCGGAGTTGTTCGACTTCGACGTGCCGGCGATCGGCCGCTGGCTTCGCGCGCGATCGTGGAATGCCGCCGAACATCACCAGGCCGCGTGGTGCGATCGGCTGGCCTCGCAGCAGGTGCAGGATCGTTGGGTGATCGGGGCCGAAGGAACCCGGGCCACTGCCGACCGTGTGGGTGCCCATGCGGTCACCATCGAAGAGCTCGAGCTCCCCACCGGGCCCGCGCTGCAGGTCCGCACCTACCCGCGGGACGCCGTGGGTGACGCTGCCCTGCTATCGTTGCCGCCCATTGACCTCGCGCTGAGGCTGTTGCGCAACCCGTCGCGCGGCAAGCGATGCGGGCGTCGACGCGCACGGGATCGGCGGTACGCGCGACGCTGGGGCGACTGAGCGTCGATGGGCGACGACTGCTCTTGCCGCGCAGCGATGGTGGTCAGGATGCGTTTCACGTGCCCGACTCGCCGCGCGGACAAAGCGGCGCCACCAAGCACATCCTGGCGGATCGCGGTCACTTGCTGATCGGGGTCGACATGTTCGCGCGGCGCCCGGTGGCGGTGCTCTGCCGCGCGGGCGAACTGGTGCTGGCCGCAAGCGGCCTGCGAATCGGCAACGGTGTGCGCGCGCCGCGGGTCGCCGCGCTGAACTCGCTGGGCGAGATCGTGGGCACTGGGCTCGAGGTCCCGCCAGCGTTGCTCTCCGAGCCCGGTGCGGTCCAGGTCTACGTGATGCTGGCGAACGCCGCGGAGTTTCGCGCCTGGATCGTCGACGGCAGCCGACAGCTCTGGGAGCTGTCGGTACGAGCCGAAGCGGGTGGAGCGCTTGGCCCGTGCTCGCTGGAGCTCCGCGATCGACAGTGCACCAACTTCACGCGCCTGGGGTGCGGCAGCATCGCGAGCTGGTACTCGGACATGCTGGGCACGGTGATGAGCGCCCCGCCGCGGGAGTGGACGCTGTCGGGCAGCGAGGCCAATGCCTGTGTGTTCGCGATCGCTGGCCTGGGCGAGCTGACACTGGCGTACCCCGTCGACTCCGAAGTGAGGGTGCACGGCCGCTACGAACTCACGCTGCCGCGTGTGCCCGGACAGCTGATCGGCCTGGTCTGGCGCAGCCGCAGTGGCCTGGATCCGACGGCGCACCCGATGTTCGTCGCGGCCGACCGCAGGCGCGTGTTCCTGCACGGCCTCGAGGCCGAGGAGGAGCTTTTCGTTGCCCCCGCGGCGATCACCGAGGTCCGCTACGAGCCCGGCTGTCGCAAGGTTGTCTACCGCACCCAAGCAGGTGCGCTAGGCGTGTATGGGCTCGATTCCAAGGCCGTGGTCTGGCAGGCCTGGCCGGACGCGGTGTCATGAGCAGCTCACCGCGCATGCTCGTCCACCGCGGTCACGTGGAGGCCTGTGGGTTGTGCTTCGAGGCCCCGTGGCTCGACCAAGCCGAGCTGCGCGGCCGCATTCTCGCGCATTGCAGCGGTGCGACGGTGCTCGAGTTCGACGACGCGTACGTGGTCGTGTTCGCGGGGCCCCGGCGGATCGACACCGAGCAGTGCGAGGCCACACCGTTGGTCGCCGAGCACGGTTCGATGATCGCGCTGCCGTTGCGGGCCGCAGAACTCGCCGCGCTGCGACTGACCGCGCCGACGCTGGTGCGCGTCCGAAACGCGCAGGTCGAGCTCACGCCGCTGTCCGCAGGTCGCACCGTCGACCTCGCGCAGTGGCTCGATCTCGAGGGCTGGGTCCAGGTCGACGTCACGAGCCTCGGTACACCGCCGGTTGCGGCCAGGCCCGCGCTGCATCCTGCCGACGTGATCGTCGATGACGCCCGCGCGATCCTTGGCGCCGCGGTGCCGCGCGTCGCTCCCCAACGTCAGGCAATGCTCGACGCGTTGGCCGCCAAGGGCGCGGCTGGGGGTGGCGAACGCCGCGACGCGAACCCCGGATGGCTCGGTGGTGTGGGTCGGTGGTTCAGTGCCGTGTTCCGCACCCCGCAGCATCCCGCGCTCACCGGTGGGGTCGTGATGGGTGCAACACCGCGCGCCGCCGTGCCCGCGGAACCCGGTGCGCTGCGGCGGTGGCTCGATCGGATGATCCTGCGATCGTCGCTGGCGGAGCTGATCGGGCGCCGACAAGCCGCATACCTCGGCAAGACCCTCCGGATGTTCGAGACCGGGGACTTCGAGGAGGCCTTGCGTCACGCCGTCCCGCTCTCGGCGTTGCCCGGCGCAACCAAGCCGCCCTCGCTGTCGATGCCGTCGCGGCGCGACGAGCTGACGCTTGGCGGCCCGCACCACCGGCCGGTTCGTCGATTCACCTCGGCGACGAGGGTATGGCGCACATGCGAACGGTCTACCGCAACGCTGCGCGCGAGCTGGAGCTGCGCGGCCTGTTCGAGCGGGCGGCGTATGTGCTGTTCGAGCTGCTGGGCAACGACGATGCCGGGATCGCGATGCTCGAGCGTCACGCCAAGTACGAGCTCGCGGCGCAGCTGGCCGAGAGCCGTCAGATGGCGCCGGGCGCCGTGATTCGGTTGTGGTTTCTCGCCGGCAATCCGGTGCAAGCGGTGCGCGTGGCCCGACGCACCGGGGCGTTTGCCGACGCGATCAGCCGACTCGAACACGGAACTCCCGAGTATGCGGCGCGCCTGAGGTTGCTGTGGGGCGAACGGCTCGCCGAGGCCGGCGACTACGCGGCTGCGGTCGACGCGGTGTGGCCTGTGGCCTGGGCACACCGGCTCGCCGAGCGCTGGCTCGACCTCGCGATCGCCTGGGGCGGGCCCACGGCAGCCCGGTTGCTGCCGCGCAAGCTCGCGTTGCTCGACGACGATCCGGCGCGTCGAGCTGCGGTTCAAAGCACGGTGCTCGCGTTCGTCGAGGACACCTCGTCCGAAGGCCTGCCCCTGCGTCGCGTGCTCGCCGAGAACTGGCCGCCAGCGCCATCGGGACTCGCACTGTCGCTGGGCCGCGCGTTGTGCCGCCGCGTGATGCTCGACGCCAGCACCACGGGCAAGTCCGAGGTCGCCGACGCCTTGCGCAAGCAACTCGGCGATCGACTGCTCGACTTCGATGGCGTCACCCCGGCGCTGGTGGTTCCAGTCGAGCCGATGGCGTCGCGTCAGCCGGTGTTCGAGGCCCACGAGCGGGGCCTGCAGCAGATCAGGGACGCGGTCGGGCTCAGTGGTGGCCGCTACCTGCTCGCGCTCGGCGAGGCGGGCATCCGTTTGGTCGATCATCGGGGCCGTACCCTGCGTCACTACGAGCACCCCGCGACGGCGCTGCTGCTCGCCGACAGCGGCTCGCGCGTGATCACGATGATGCGGCGCGGCACCCCCGACGAGGCACCGGCAACGCTCGGTCGGATCGATCTCGTCAGCGGCAAGGCCCAATCGTGGTGTGATGCCCACTTTCTCGAGCACGCGCCCAGTCACGATGGCGCGCAGTGGTACGTGGCCGAGCGCAACGCGGTGGCGTGTGTCGATGTCCAGGCCCAAGGCCTGGCGGTGCTGTGGCGCGTCGGTCAGCTTCCGGGCCGAGTCCTCGCGCTCGCGCGCTCCTCGACGCAGCTGTCCTTCGCCATCGCCCACGATGCCCGGCCGGTCGTCGAGGTCTGGCACTACGCGCTGTCGAGCAGCGGACAGCGGCTGGACAGTCGCACGATGATCGAGCTGCCGCAGGGCAGCGAGGTATCACAGGCGAGCTGCCGTGCGACCATCAACCCCGCAGGCGCGGTGGTCGTCACGGTCGAGACCGACCCTGCGCGCTTGGTCTCGGCGGCCTTGGGAGGCGCTGTGACCGCGGCTTTGCGCGGTGGCATCACGACGATCGTCGCCGACGTCGCCGACGCCATCGCGTGCGTCACCGACGATGCCGGCTGCGTGCTCGTGCGTCTGCCCTACGGATCGATGACGCGCTCGGAACCGCTGCTCACGCTGGGTGCCAGCCGCGGCGCGCACGTGCATCGGCATGGCGATCGACGCATCGTCTGCGACGAGCGCGGACGGGTGATCGAGCTCGACGATGCCGGTCGGATCGTGCACTGGCTGCTCGTACCGTGACCGGCGGCGTCAGCCAGCGTCGGCCCGCAGCGCCAAGCCCGAGGCGATCGACATCAACTCGTCGCCGCTGCGCAGCTTCGCCGCGCCAAAGCGGGCCTCGAACAGTCGCCGCACCACCGGGACGAACGCGGTGCCCCCGGTCATGAACACACAGTCGACCTCGGACGCCGACACCCCTGCGCGTGCAAGCGTGTCATCGAGGCACGTCGCGATCGACTCGGTCACCGGGGCGATCCAGCCCTCGAAGGCCGTCCGCGTCACATCGACATGGATGTCGACGGGTCCGTCCGCATAGTGAAACGTCGCCGCCCGCTGTGATGACAGCTCGACTTTGACGCGCTCGACGGACTTGTGCAGGTGGAACGCCTGATTGGCCGCGATGATGTGCATCAGCGCGGCGATGCGTTCGGGGTGACGGGCGAAGCGGTGCAGCCGCTCGAGCTCGGTACGCACGCGGGAACCAGCGAGGAACGACAGGTGGTGCCAACGCGCGAGCTTGTAGAAATACGAGGTCGGGATCGGGTGCTCGTGGCCCATCTCGACGTAGGAGTCGCCCTTGCCCAGCGCGGGGCAGACGAGGTGCTCGATCAGGGCGGCGTCGAGGTCGTCGCCGGCCGCTCCGACGCCGCCGGTGCCGATGATGTCACGGACCCGCTCGCCGGCGTGGCCCGTGGGACCGACCCGCATCAAGCAGAAATCGGTGGTGCCTGCACCAAAGTCGGCGACCAGCGCGAGCTCGGGCCGCGCGAGCGTGCGTTCGTAGTGATGGGCGGCAGCGACCGGCTCGAGCTCGAGTCGCGCGTCTTGAAACCCGGCGAGTCGGGCGGCGGTGAGCAAGCGCTCGGCTGCGGCGTCGTCTTCCTCGGCGGTGCGACTCCCGGCGAAGCGAACCGGTCGACCGATCGTTGCAGCGTCGATCGTGCGGCCGAGCTGGAGTTCGGCGCGCTTGCGCAGCCGCAGCAAGAACAGCGCGATCATGTCATCGAGACCGATCGCGTGGTGGGCGATCTGCGTGCGGCCGAGCGACTCCGTGGTCAGGTGGGTCTTGAACGACTGCACCAAGCGACCCTCGCCCATCGCTTCGAGATACGCAGCGATGGCCTCACCGCCTGCGGTGTACTGGATCGGCAGCGTGACCTGCTGTTCTTCCGGGTCGAAAAACAGCAACGTCCGCCAGCTCGGCGCCATCGCGCCCAAGGTGGGGAACTCGGCGAAGCGAACGTGACCGTCGGAGTCGACGACGGCGATCGCCGAGCTCGACGTGCCGAAATCGATCCCGACCCTGGGGGCGTGCGAGGGCATGAGGCTCGTGGGCAGCGTCGGGGCGCCCATCTTAGCGTGCCCTTGGGCGGGCGCGACGCGCCAAATGCCAAGCGATCTTCGGGCCTGGCTTCGGGCCTGGCTTCGGGCCTGGCTTCGGGCCTGGCCCGGGCCTGGCTTCGGGCCTGGCTTCGGGCCTGGCCCGGGGCCTGGCTTTGAGCCTCGCGACGACGAGAGCGGGTAGTGGACGGCCGCGGGCGTTCGGCGGCACAGTCGTCGCGGTGACCAACGGCGCCCAGTCCGAGCCGCACGCCGTTGCGGGCGTTGCCATCGTCGGTGCGGGTCAGCTCGCGCGCATGCTGGCCAGCAGCGCGGTGCAGATGGGCGTCCGGGTTCGGTGTCTCGCTGCCCGCGCCGATGACCCGGCCGCCTCGATCGGAGAGGTGGTGGTCGGCCCCGAAGCCGATGGCGAGAGCCTGCGCTCGCTCGTCGACGGTCTCGCGGTGTTGACCTTCGAGCACGAGTGGGCGCCGCTCGACGCGTTGACCCAACACGTGCCGGAGTCGGTCACGATCCGGCCGTCGTTGGCGTGCATGCGGGCGATCGCCGACAAAGCGGTGCAACGCGAGCGCCTCGCCGCGCTCGGCCTGCCGCAGCCGCGGTTCGCCGTGTGTTCCGAGCGCACCGACTTCGACGCGCTGCTGCGCGAGGGCCACGGCCGGGTGGTGATCAAGGCGCGCCGCGGCGGCTATGACGGCTATGGCGTCGCGCTGCCGACCACGAGCGACGAGGCCGTCGCGGCCTGGGAGCGGTTTGGGCGCGAGGCCGCGCTGGTCGAGGCCTGGGTGCCTTTCGTGCGCGAGCTTTCGGTGCTCGTCGTGCGCTCGCTTGGCGCCGACGGTGTCGAACACATGCGCTGCTACGACGTGTGCGAGTCGATCAACGTCAACGGGCGTTGCGAGTACGTGGTCGCACCTGCGCGCATCGATCCCGGGATCGCGAGGCATGCCCGCGAGATCGCCTGTGCAGCGGTCGCCGCGTTCGGAGGCATCGGGCTGTTCGCGGTCGAGTTGTTCGAAACCGCCGACGGCGCGCTGTTGATCAACGAGCTTGCGCCGCGGGTGCACAACACCGGGCACTGGACCATCGAAGGCGCGCACACCAGCCAGTTCGAGAATCACATGCGCGCGGTGCTCGGCTGGCCGCTGGGCGACACCGAGATGTGCACGCCGGCGGTGGCGATGGCCAACGTCCTGGGGACGCGTCACGGTGATGCCGCGCGGCTGGATCTCGCAGCCGCGCTCGCGCAGCCGCGGGTGGCCGTGCACTTGTATGGCAAGCGCGAGCTTCGTCCGGGCCGCAAGCTCGGACACGTCACGGCATGGGGCCGCGACTTCGACGACGTGCTGACGCGGAGCCGCCGCGCAATGGAAAGCTTGGGCGCATGACCGATCGAGTGCCGGTTCCTGTGGTGATCTGTGTCGGCAGTGACAGCGACATGACGGTGATGGACGCCTGCGCGGTCACCTTGCTCGCGCTGGACGTGCCCTACGAGGTGCTGGTGCTGTCGGCCCACCGCACGCCCCATCGCATGTTCGAGTTCGCCCGCGACGCCGAGGCTCGGGGTCACAAGGTGTTGATCGCGGCGGCCGGCGGTGCGGCCCATCTGCCGGGCATGTTGGCGGCGCTGACGATCCTGCCGGTGATCGGCGTGCCCATCGCCAACACCGCGATGTCCGGGCTCGATGCGCTGCTGTCGATCGTGCAGATGCCCAAGGGGGTGCCCGTCGCCACGGTGGCGGTGGGGCAGGGGACCAACGCCGCGCTGCTCGCCGCGCAGATCCTCGCGCTGGGCGACGATGCGCTGGCCGCACGGCTGCACGCGCGCCGCGAGGCCACGGCGCGCGACGTCGAGGCCGCGTCGGATCGCGTGCACGACGAGCATGCCGGCCGCGTGGCTGGGCTCGGGCGCAAGGGGCCGGGCTGAAAAGCCAGCGTCGGCCGGAGGTCTCTGCGCGGCTCGCGAGACGAGTGAACCGCACGCGGGTCCCGGGCGGCAAGCCGGTGCGCAGAGAAACGCCGGGTGTTTCTCCGCGTTTCGTCGCCACGCCCGTCGGCTCGAGCGCAAGGCTTTCCGGCGCTGGCACGGGGTGTGCTCTTGGCCGGGTCATGCTCGGGTTCGCTGCTCTGCTCGCCGTCGCCATCGGCATCGCGCTCGGCCTGCTCGGCGGCGGCGGTTCGATCCTGACCGTGCCGATCCTGCGCTACACGCTCGACATGCCGGCCCACACCGCGGTCGCCGGCTCGCTGTTCGTCGTGGCGGTGACCAGCGCGGTCGCCCTGGTCTCGCACGCGCGGGCCGGTCGGGTCCGATGGCGCACGGGGCTGCTTTTCGGCGCGACCGGCATGCTGGGTGCGTACGCAGCCGGTCGCGTCGCCTACCTCATCCCTGCCTCGGTGCTGCTGTTCGGCTTCGTCGCGATGATGATCGCGACGTCGGTCGCGATGCTACTACCGCGCCGCGCTCGGCTCGCGCCGCCAACAGGCGACCTGGCCGTCGGCAAGGTGCTCGCCGAGGGGCTCGTCGTCGGCGCGGTGACGGGTCTGGTCGGGGCTGGAGGTGGATTCCTGGTCGTCCCGGCGCTCGCGGTGCTCGGCGGCCTGCCGCTGCCCGTAGCGATCGGCACGTCGCTGCTGGTGATCGCGATGAAGTCGACCGCGGGGTTGCTCGGCTACCTCGGCACCACCGACGTGCCGTGGACGCCGGTGCTCATGGTGACCGCGGCGGCGGTGGTGGGCAGCTTGCTCGGCGGTCGCTGGGTCGGCCGCATCGACGAGCGAACGCTGCGTCGCGGATTCGGTGGGTTCGTGCTCGCGATGGCGGGCGTGGTGACGTGGCAGGAGCTCGCGCGCCTGCTGTGAGAGGAACTCGAGGAGACAAATGCCAGAGATCTCGTTGTTGCCGTTGTTGGGCGGAGCACTCATCGGTGCGTCGGCCTCCGCACTCCTGCTCACCCACGGCCGGGTCGCCGGCGTCAGCGGACTCCTCGCGGGTTTGTTGTTCGTCCGCGACCGCGACACCCGCTGTCGCGCCGGGTTCCTCGGTGGACTCGTGCTCGTCGGCGTGGTCGCGGCGCTCGCGGGTAGCCCCGCGATCTCGGCCCCGGTCGCGCCATGGGTCATCGTCGTCGTCGCGGGACTGCTGGTTGGTTTCGGCACCCGCCTGGGCAATGGCTGCACGAGCGGTCACGGGGTCTGCGGCGTTGCGCGGCTGTCACGACGCTCGTGGGTGGCGACGGCGGCCTTCGTCGGCAGCGGCATGATCACCGCTACGACCGCGGGTCTGCTCGGGGGTGGACCGTGAGCCGCAGCTTGAACCCGACCATCGCGGCGCTCCTCGCCGGCGTGCTCTTCGGTGCGGGCCTCGTGCTCTCGGGTATGACCGATCCGGCGGTCGTGCTCGGCTTCCTCGACGTCGGTGCGTGGCGACCCGATCTCCTGCTGGTGATGGTGGGTGCGATCGCCGTGCATCTGGCGAGCTATCGGTTGATGCGCCACCGCAGCTCGCCGCTGTTGCGCGACGTGTTCCACCTGCCCACGGCCGCCGATCTCGATCGGCCGCTCGTCGCCGGCGCGGTGGTGTTCGGTGTGGGCTGGGGTCTGGTCGGCATCTGTCCAGGGCCCGGGCTGGTCGGCATGGCGGCCAACGGCTCGACGCTGCTGTTCGTTGCCGCGCTGGTGGTCGGCATGGCGCTGCACGATCGCACTTGGCTGGGTGCTTGGGCGCGCGGGCGACCGCGCCGCGCCGCGCACTGATACAACCGACACCGGATGGCTCGGACACCTGCTCGCGAACCTTCGCTGGATCGCCTGATCGACGCTGCGCTCGCGGCCTCCGCAGGCGCGTGCATCGTCCTCGACGAGGGGTTGCGGGTCCGCTTCGCGACCGCGTCGGCCGCGGCGTTGCTCGGCTGTCCCATCCCTCGCGGGGTCTCGGCGCCGGCGCTGCTGTGCGGCGACAAGCCCAAGCGGCCGGTCGCCGAGGCCCTCGCTGCGGGCCTGCCCGTGCATGCGCTGGTGCCCCGACCCGGCGGCGACGACGAGCACCTGGTCCGCATCCGGTCGGTGCCGCTGGGCGCCGGTAGCAAGCCGCTGGGATGGCTGCTGGCCCTGCAGGACGCGGGCGCGATCGGCTCGGATCGCACCGTCGAGTTCCATGGCATGTCGACCCGCGACGCTGGCATGAAGCACGTCTTCGCGGTGGTGCAGAAGATCGCCCGCAGTGACGCGACGGTGCTGGTGCGGGGCGAGACCGGCACCGGCAAGGAGCTGGTGGCGCAGGCGATCCACCGGTTGTCGGATCGCAAGGACGGCCCGCTACGCGTGATCAACTGCGCGGCGCTGCCGGCCAACCTGCTCGAGAGCGAGCTGTTCGGTCACCTCAAGGGCGCGTTCACGGGGGCGATCCGCGACACGCCTGGCCATGTGCAGCTCGCCGATCACGGCACGCTGTTCCTCGACGAGGTCGCCGAGCTCCCGCTCGAGCTGCAGGCGAAGCTGCTGCGCATGCTCGAGACCCGCACGGTGATCCCCGTCGGTGGCCGCGATCCGATCGCGGTCGACGTTCGGGTGATTTCCGCGACTCACCGCGCGCTGCGGCAGGAGGTCGAGGCCGGGCGGTTCCGGGCCGATCTGATGTACCGGCTGCGCGTGATCCCGGTCTTCCTGCCGCCGCTGCGAGCGCGACGCGGCGACATCGAGGTGCTCACGCAGCGGTTCGTCGACGAGTTCAACGCGCGGGGGAAGCGACGCGTGGATCAGCTCGCGCCCACCGCCCTGGCAGCGCTCGAGCACCACGATTGGCCGGGCAACGTTCGCGAGCTCCGCAACACGCTCGAGTACGCGTTCGCGATCGGCGAGGGCCCGGAGTTGGTCGCGGGCGATCTGCCCCCCGAACTGGTCGAGCCCGGGCTCGACGCCGAGCCGATGCTCGCGGCCGCCGAGGTCCGCCCGACGACCACCGAGGGCCCACCCGAGGCCCGTCGCATCGCCGCCGCGCTCACGCGGACCGCCGGCAATCGCGATCAAGCCGCCAAGCTGCTCGGCCTGTCGCGCGTGACGTTGTGGCGGCGCATGCGACAGCACGGCCTGGTCTGAAGCACGCGTTTCACCGCGTTTCAGCGCTGGGCCCGATCACGTCGCAGGTCCGGTCGCCGCGTGGGTCGCGGGTTGGCATCGGCGATGCACTACCCGCGAGCATGCTGCTCCGACAACTCTTCGATCCCGAGAGCTCGACGTACACGTACCTGGTCGCCGATGAGGTGAGTGGAGAGGCCGCGCTCATCGACCCGGTGCGCGAGCACATCGAGCGCGACCTCGGGCTCATCGCCGACCTCGGGCTGCGCCTGCACTGGGTGCTCGAGACCCATGTGCATGCCGACCACGTCACCGCCGCCGGTGCACTGCGCGACCGCACGGGAGCACGCACCGCCGCGAGCACCACCGGCGCGCCGTGCATCGACGTGCACCTCGGCCACGGTGAGCGCGTGCCGCTCGGCAAGCTCGAGATCGTCACGCTCGCGACGCCTGGCCACACCGACGATGGCCTGAGCTACCTCGTCGGTGCGAACCTCTTCACCGGGGACACGCTGTTGGTCCGTGGCTGCGGTCGCGCCGACTTCCAGAACGGCGACGCCGCCACGCTCTACGACTCGATCACCCGCACCTTGTTCACGCTGCCCGACGACACGGTCGTGTGGCCGGGCCACGACTACCGCGGCTTCACCTCGAGCACGATCGGCGAGGAGCGCCGCCACAACCCGAGACTCGCCGGCAGGAGCCGCGACGAGTTCGTCGCGCTCATGGCCGGCCTGCGGCTACCGCCGCCCAAGCGGTTGGCCGAGTCGGTTCCCGCAAACCGTGCCTGCGGCCTCGTCCCCGCTGCCCAGTGACGATCGAGGAGTTCACCATGTTGCAAGCATCCACTATCCCGACCCCCAAGAACCTCTCTGTTCGCGAGCTCGCCGCATGGCACGGGCGCGCTCGCCTCGTGGATGTCCGCGAGCCCGCGGAGTTCACCGGCGAGCTCGGCCACCTGCCCAAGGCCGAGCTCGTGCCGCTGTCGAGTCTGCCCCAGGCCGCCGCGTCCTGGGATCGTGCCGCACCCTTGGTTGTCATCTGTCGCTCGGGTGGGCGTTCGGCCGCGGCGGCGCGCGTGCTCGAGCAGATGGGCTTTCGTGCGGTGATGAACCTCGACGGTGGCATGCTCGCGGTCCATGCCGCGGGCCTGCCGGTGACGCGGAGCTGACCCTCCGAACCGAATCGCTGGGGCCAGCGCTCGACGAACCAGTTGCGCTGCGTCGAGACCTCCGTGCACGATCTGCTGTCGGCCCCCCACACGGTGGGGCGCGATCCCGTCAGCGCTATCGCGGCGATCCGACCGATCGCACCGCGAGATACAGCGCCAGCCCGAGCGGTCCGAGCATCAGCACGAGAAAGAGGATCGGCCCGCTGATCCACGGCGAGATGCCGCGCTCCTGGGCGTCGTTCCACACCCAACGACCGACGAACGCATCGAACGCGAGAAAATGCGCCCACGCGATCGTGGCACCGCGCTCGGTGCCGAGCAGCTCGGCGATCTGGGGCAGCTCGGGGCGCATGACCGCCGGCAACACGGTCGCGAGGTCGGGCACGACGAGCGCGGCGTACACCAGCGCGATCGGCAAGAACACCAGCGGCGACCGCAACAGCGCCGCGGTCCAGCGCGCGCGCGGGACGAAGATCATCGCGAACCACAGCGGCATGACGAGGAGCGCCATCATCGAGAAGACCGTGCTCATGGCAGCACTCCCACCGTCGCGGCGATCGTGACCAGCGCCAAGCCGACGAGCGTCGCCGTGCGCAGCAGCGAGACCCGGCGTTGGGCGCTGGCCACGAACTGCGGCAAGATCCACCCGAGCACCGCCATCCCCTGGATGCCGTGCAGCGCGAGCGCATGCGCGGGCACGAGACCCTTGCCAGCGGCGGCCAGCCGGGGGATCTCGGCGATGCGCCCGATCGAACCGAGCTGCGTGAGCGCCATTCCGATGACGAGACCGGACACCAGGAGCACCAAGCCACCACCGACCATTGCGCGTCGTTCCGGGTCCAGTGTTCGATCGCGGAGCACCGCGATCGTCCACCGCACGATCGGCACCGACGCAACGACGATGAGGAGCCCCATGAGCTGGAAGATCGCGCCGTCGAGCGCCGTGGTCGAATTGAAGTGCGAAGCGACGCCGCGCCAGCGCTGGATCGTGATGAGCGCAATCTCGATGGTCATCGCGACGACGTAGATGCGGACGCCGCGGGAGCGCACGCGCGACGGTTTCACCGCGCCCAGGGCCCACGCGAGCGATGCGGTCGTGATCGCGCCGGACAGACCGAACACGATCGGCTTGCGCCACGACACGTCACCCGCCCAAGCACCACCATCGATCGCCCACACCAGAACGTGCAGCAGTCCAGCCAGGGCGTAGACCACCGCGACCCGCAACAGCAGGCGGCGATCCCGATCGAGCGTGGCGAAAAGACGGAAAAGCATGGATGGCTGAGGCATGAGGTTCTTTCCGATATAACTTTGTTATCGAATGGCTCTGAAGGAGGGATCGAGTGGGCGGCGGCGTCTAGCCGCGCAGACCGGCTTCGATGAAGTCCAGCACGTGCTCGAAGACCGCGTCGGCGTCGGCGTCGGAAGGCGGACGGCCACCGGTGAGCTCGAGCGACACGATGCCGTGCGTCGCGGCCCACACGCTCATCGCGGCGGGTTCGATCGCGCGCGCAGGCTTGTCGAGCGCCGCCATCACCCGGCCGATGGCGGACGTCAGCGCCTCGAATGCGCGACGACTCGTCGCTTGCATCGCCGGCGACGGCGTCGCGCGCCCGAACATCAGCTTGAAGGGTGCCGGATTCGCCTTTGCGAAGCCCCGGTACGCGTGGCCGACCGCCCTGAGGTTCGCCCACGGATCGCGCTCGTCGACGGCGGCGAGCGCCGCAGCGAAGCCCGCGAACGCATGCTCGCGTACGGCATCGAGCATCCCGTCCTTGTCTCCGAGATGCGTGTACACGACCATCGTCGACGCGCCGACCTCTTGCGCCACACGGCGCACCGACAGCGCACCCGGGCCCTCATCGGCGAGGATCCTCGCGGCAGCGTCGATCAGCGCACGGCGCAGATCGACCGGCCCACGGGCGGTACGGGCGGAACGGGACATGGCGACGAGTGTTTTATAACACTGTTATATTAGGCGTCCAGAAAATTCTCGCATTGCCGGTCCCGCGGGTCGGGGCGAGCCGAATGCGGATCACGGGTTCGGTTCGCGCTATTGTCGGGCGCATGGGGTTTGCGGGTCGATATTGTGTGGCGTCAGCAGTGCTCGTGGGCGCGTGCGGGGGTGGCGGCTCATCGGCGACGACGCAGGCCTCGGCGGATGCGGGCACAGGTTCTACGACGATGGCGACCGCGACCGGCTCGAGTACCGCCGCGACCCTCGAGCCGGGGACCTCGACTTCCTCGAGTAGCTCGACGACCACGGGGACCGGCGAAACGAGCGGCACGAGCGGCACTAGCGAAACCGGCGAACCGATCGATTGCGGCGCCGCAGCGCGGGGCTCACCCGGCCCGACGACGCTCGAGCTCGTCGCGCAGGGCTTGCCCCACACCGTCGTCGCTGCAAGCGAGGATCCGGGCCATCACGGCCGCTACTTCTCCGCGTCGATCGGTGGCGACGTGATGTGGATCGAGCCGCCGATGCCCGCGCAGACGTTGGTGACCCTGCCGGTCGCGCTGGGAACCGAGCTGGGGCTGCTGGGCTTGGCGCTGCACCCCGACTACCCCGCGGATCCGCGGATCTATGTCTCGTACTCCGTGGTGCTCGATGGTCCGCCAGTGTTCCCGTTGTTCGACGAACACTACTTGGTGCGCCTCGAAGAGCTCACCCTCGAACAGACCGATCCGCCGCAGTTCGACGCCGATGCGCGGCGGACGATCCTCGACGTGTTCCATACGAACTCCTTCCACAAAGGCGGCATGATCGCCTTCGCTCCCGACGGTCTGCTGTGGATCAGCACCGGCGAGGGGGACAACATCGGCTCGCTGGCGAGCCAACGCGACCCCGCCTACGTGCTGGGCAAGATGTTGCGTATCGGTGTCGAACCCGACGGCGAGCCGAACATGTCGTCGTCGTGCGATGGTTGCCCGGAACTCGGCCCCTTCGACTACACGATTGCCGACGACAACCCGCGCGCCGATGATCCGAGCTTCGCGCCCGAGGTGTATGCGGTGGGGTTTCGCAATCCCTGGCGCTTTTCGATCGACACGTGCACGGGCGATGTCTATGTCGGGGACGTCGGCGCGGAGTCCTGGGAAGAAGTCGATCGGATCACGCGCGGTGGTGACTTTGGCTGGCCAGACTTCGAAGGGTTCTGTGGAGGATGTTCGGACGCCGAGCCGGGGGCGGTCACCCGCGAGGGCGTCACGCAGCCGTTGGTCGCGTACGCCCACAGCCAAGGCCGGTGTTCGGTCACTGCTGGCGCCGTGATCCGAATGCCGGACGCTCCGGCCCACAACGGAGTGCTCGTGTACGCGGACTACTGCACGGGTGAGGTGTTCGGCCTGCGACGCGATGGCGATACTGTGGAGGATCTCGGGGTGATCGCGCAGGCACCCAACGACGCCGCAATCGCCGGCTCGGGTACCGCCGCCGACTACGGGGCGCTGTTCACGGGCTCGCTGTTCGGACTCGAGGGTGCGATCTGGCGGGTGACGCCGGGACGCTAGCCCGAGCCGAACGGTCCGAACGGTGCGAACGGTCCGAACGGTCCGAACGGTGAGAGGTTCGACACTCGAAAGCCCCCCGCGAGCTACAGCACCTCGACCAACCGAGGATCGCGCTCGAGGCGTCGCGCGGGCTTGGTGTTGGCCGCGAGATATTTCGGCTCGGCGGGGTTCAGCCACGTCTCTCGGGGTTTGGCGTCGGCCTGCGTCGCGCACGGAGCCTGGTCTTTCCCACCGCTGCCGTACAAAGCAAGGCCAGCGATCTCTGCGGATTTGATGACGTTCATGGTTTCTCTTGCGACCCAAGCAGAGTATTGCCGGCGGGCCGAGAGTATTCCGGCGTTGGCCAGTGCGTCGGACAGCGTAGCCCGTGGGCTAGCCAGGTGGCCGACCCACGGGCCGGTGGGCCGCCCGCACGGGGGAGCATCTCGCGGCGTATGTGGGCGCGTCGCCGAAGGCGACGTCGTCGAAGCGGACGTGAGGTCGCGGTTCGTCTGTGCGACAATCCGAGCAAGGGATGCTCCGCCGCCGTCGCCTCCTTTGCCTCGCGCTGATCCTCGGGGGCTGTCCGGAGCCGAGTGACGCATCGCCGGCAACCGCGGAGATCACCGTGACCGACCTGGGACCCGTGTTCGACGCCGGTCGGCCGCCGCGCGGCGTGCTCTGGTATGTGTATCTTGCGGCGTCCGACGCGGTAGACCTTCCTCTCTGGGCCCGCGTTTGGGTGTGCGGATGGGATGACGGGCCCGACGGCGAGCAGGCGGTGCTCTCCGTCGATTCGGCCGCGTACGAGCGTTTGGTCGCCACGGGTCTCCCCTTCGCTGCAGTCCGGGAGGAGGTCCCATGGAAGGTGTTCCATGCCGAGTTCCGTGCCCGCGTTGGCCGGGCGCCCGAGGCCCGCGGACGTGGGTTCGTGCTCGACGACAGCTACAAGGATCCGGAGATCGTCGCGGACATCCTGTTCGCGTACCACACGCGGTACCCCGAGCTCACCGCATTGGTGCAGATCGGACAGAGTCATCAGGGGCGGCCGATCTGGGCGCTGAAGGTCTCCGATCGCCCCGGCCTCCACGAGGATGAACCTCCAATTCTATTCGACGCTGCGCATCATGCCTCCGAGTTGATCACCATCGAGTACGTCCTCGACATCGTGGATACCCTGCTCTTGGGCCATGGGGAGGACGCACGCATCACGAAGTGGGTCGATGGCGCAGAGATATGGTGCGTACCGATCGTGAACCCCGACGGCGTCTACCTGTTCATGCACGACGAACGCGCCGCGAGTCGCAAGAACGCCCGGGATCTGGACATGAATGGGTGGTTCACGGCCCTCGAGGGCGTCGACATCAACCGCAATTACCCGTTCGGATGGGGCGGAAACCACGTGGACTACCCGCCGCTGCATCCGTGGTATCGAGGGCCGACGCCCGCGTCCGCACCCGAGACGCGCGCCATGATGGGCCTCGCCGCCGACGAACACTTCGCGGCGGTGCTGTCGTTTCATACCTACGGCACGGACATCTACGTGCCCTACATGGTCGACGACATTCGCGAGGTCGAGCCCGACGTGTTCCGTGCGATCGCCGAAGATCTCGCGCTGGCCGCACCGCAGCAGCCCGACGGGAGGCACTACGCAGTGCGCGACCCACCGCACCCCGTGGACGGCGCGGCCCACGATTGGCACACCCACGAGTACGGGGCCGCCGCGTACGTCGTCGAGGGTTCCCACCAGAATCCAGGTCCGGAGATCCGGCGCCTCTCGATCGAGGGCACCCGCCCGGTGTGGATGCGCATCCTCGATCGCGTGGTGAGTGGTCCATGGATCGGCGGGCGTGTGCGTGATTCCGATGGCACGCCGATCGTCGCCGAGGTCATGCTGAAGGAGATCCGCACCTTCGAGGGCGAGTCGTGGATGAGCCGGGCTCGCGACGGCCGCTTCGACCGCGCGGTTGCGTCGCCGGGGACGTACACGCTGGTGGTGCGGGCGGACGGCTACGCGGCCGTCGAGCAAACCGTCGTGGTCGCCGCGCAGCGAACCGATGTGGACATCGTACTCGCCGCCGTCAGCGGGCCGGGCCGCGCTCGCGTGTCACGGCACAGCCCTTCTCGAGCGCGCCACGGCACAGCGCGTGGCGGGCGGACTTCGAGCGTGACCAGTGGGCTTCGCGGATCGATGAGCCCGTCGCCGTAGAAAATCCGTTCGAAGCCGCGCTGCGCATCCGCGTCCGCAGACACAGCAATGCACAGCCGGATCCCGTGCCACAGCGCCAAGCCCTCGCAGAGCGTCAGCAGTGCGCGCGGATGGCATGGACTCGCGGGCAGTCGCGCCTTGAGCAGGTCGCGACCGAGCCACGTGTCCGTCACCAGCATCTCTGCATCTCTGCATCTCTGCATCTCTGCATCTCTGCATCTCTGCATCTCTGCATCTCTGCATCTCTGCATCTCTGCATCTCTGCATCT
>CANLQR010000121.1 GCA_947492135.1 Deltaproteobacteria bacterium
TGTGGGTGTCGCGGCCGATCCAGCTGTCCAGCATTGGCACCAGACCGAACACGAACGCGATCGCAGCGCCGCTCCACCACGAGCCGCCAAGCAGGCCAGCGACCACCAGAGCAGGAATCGAGAACACGAGGAAGAAGCTTCCGACTCGCATGGTGGTCCTAATCTACTCTGAGGTAGATTTAGTGTCAAGCAGCATTTCGCGACGCTCGAGACCGAGGGCAACCAGGACCGTGCACGCCTTCCATTTCGCCGACAAACGAAGGATCCTGCCCTACGTTGCCATCGATGCACGCGGTCGTCTGCCCCGGAGTGCGTCAGCCCACCGCCTCGACCCCAGCCCCGGGAGCTTCCATGTTGCGCACGAGTCCGCGCCTTTCGTCCTTGCCTAGCGTTCCGCTTGGCTTCGTTGCAGCACTCCTGCTGCTCGCCGCGCCCGGTTGCAAGGATGACAGCGCGAACGGCGACGGTGACGGCACCGAATCCGACTCCGCGACCGACAGCAACAGCGGTCCTTCTGGTGGCTCCGATGCCAGCGAGTCCGGCAGCGGCGACGTGACTGGTGGCGATGCTGGGGAAGAGATCGAACCGGCCCCCGGCGGCATCCGTCGCATGGTGACGCGCGAGTACGTGGCCACGATCGACATGCTCCTGGGACCCGAGGCCGCGGCCGTTGCTGCGCCCCCGGTGGATACCCCGCAGGACGGCTTCGATGCCGTCGGTGCGGCCGAGCTCGCGCTCGATTCCGTGGCCGTCGAGCAATACGAGACCTCGGCTGGGCTCATCGCCGACGCCACGATCGCCAACCCCACGCGGCTGGCCGAGACCGCCGCGTGCGTGGTCGGCTCGCCCGACGCGGCCTGCTACGAGGATGTCGCACGCGACTTCGGTCGGCTCGCGTTCCGCCGCCCACTCGAGGCCGCCGAGATCGATCTGTTGGTCGAGGTCGGCGAGCACGGACAGGCGTGGGGCGACGGCGCGTTCGAGGCCGGTCTCCGCTTTCAGTTGATGGCCATCCTCCAGATGCCGAGCTTTCTCTACCTGGTCGAGATCGGCCAGCCCGATGCCGAGAGCGGCTTCCGCAAGCTCGATAGCTACGAGCTTGCGACTCGCATGTCGATCTTCCTGCTCGGCCGTGGACCTGACGCTGCGATGCTCGACCTCGCGCAAGGCGGCGCCCTCGACACCGACGCGCAGATCCGTGAACAAGCCCAGGCGATGCTCGGCTCCCCGCAGGCGCGCGCCGCCCTGGCCGGCTTTTTCGACGAGTACCTCCGCCTCGCCGACCTCGAGACCGACTCCAAGAACGCCGAGCTGTTCCCGACCTACAGCGTGGAGCTCGCGCGCTCGATGCGGCAAGAGAGCTTGTTGCTCGTCCACGACATCGTGTGGGAGCAAGATGGCGACTACCGCGAGCTTTTCACCGCCGACTACACGTTCGTCAACGACGCGCTCGCGCAGCTGTACGGCATGCCCGGGCCCGCTCAAGCGGGGCTCTACGCGCGAACGCCCTGGCCCGAGGCGCAGCATCGTGCCGGCTACCTGTCCCAGGCGAGCTTCTTGACCCACCAGTCGAGCTCACTGCGAAACTCGCCGACCAAGCGGGGGCGGTTCATTCAGCAATCCGTGCTGTGTACCGACATCCCGCCGCCGCCGCAGGGCGTCGATCCCTCGTTGCCGCCGCTGACCGAGGACCTCACGCTGCGCGAGCTGCTCTTGATGCACCTCGAGGACCCGTCGTGTGCGGGCTGCCACGGCGTGACCGACCCGCTTGGTTTCGCGTTCGAGAACTACGATGCGATCGGTGCCTACCGCACCAACGAGCTGGGTGGCCTTCCGGTCAGCTCGCAGGGCGAGATCGACGGCTTCGGCAGCTGGGAAAACGCCCAGGAACTGGCCGACGTCGTGGCGGCCGATCCCCGCACGTCGAAGTGTTTCGTCAACAACCTCATCCGCGGCGAGCTCGGACACCGCGAGACGCCCGGCGAGAGCGCCGCTATCGACGCGCTCGACCTGACGTTCGCCGAAAGCGAGTTCAGTGTGCAGACACTGATGGCCGAATTCCCCACCAGTCCCCTCTTCCAGCTGGTCGACGAGCCAAAGTAGGAATCCATCATGACCAGCGTTTCAAGGTTTTCGCTCAGTCGGCGCACCATGCTCCGCGGCCTGTTCGGTGGTGCGACCGTTTCGGTCGGCCTGCCGATTCTCGAGTGCATGCTCAACGCCAATGGCACCGCGTTTGCCGGCGGCGAGGCGTTGCCGCTTCGCTTTCTCATGTACTACTGGGCCGACGGTGTGAACATCGGCCAGTTCGAGCCCGGGCAAGTCGGCGCGGACTGGGCGTTGTCGAACCACATGTCGTCGCTCGCCCCGGTCAAGGACTACCTCAACCTCTGCACCGGCCTGCAGAACCGCGCGGCCGAGCGGATCACCCACCACGAGGGCATGACCGTCTTCAACGGCTACTCGTTCAACTACGCCGGCGGGCTCGACACCGATTCAGGTGGGCCCACGATCGATCAGGTCATCGCCGACGCGATCGGTGCACGTACAGCCGTGCGCTCGGTGCAGGTCCGGGTTTCCAAACGTGAGAGCACCGACGGCGACGGCGGCACCACCGTCACCGCGCTTTCGCATCGCGGCACGCCGGGCAACCTCACCCCGCAGATCCCTCAGGCGAGCCCGGTCGAGGTCTTCAACTATCTGTTCGGCAACTTCACGCCCGGCGTCGACGACCGCAGTGAGCGCACCCATGTGCTCGATGCGGTCAAGGCCGACGTCGAGCGGCTCAAGCCGCGCATGGGGACAATCGACCGTCAGCGGCTCGATTCCCACCTGACCAACATCGACGAGCTGCAGGCCAAGATCAACTCGATGCCGCCCTCGTGCCAGCTGCCGGCGGCGCCAACCGAGACCAACATGGATGTCGGTGGCGAGGAGCCGATCACCTCGGTGGTCGACGCTCACGCCTCGTTGATCGCCTATGCCTTCGCATGCGACGTCACGCGCGTCGCATCGTTCCTGTTCAAGAAGTTCGTGTCTTCGACGGTGTATGACGAGATCAATGCGTCTCAGGGCCACCACGCAGCGAGTCACCTCGGGGCCAACGATCCGACGTACCTCGCGGGGATCCCCTACGAGATGGAGAAGCTCTCGCAGGTCCTGCAGATCTTGATGAACACCGAGGAGATCGGGGGCGGCAACCTGCTCGACTCGACGATCGTGTACGCGAGCACCGATTGTTCGACCGGGGCGTCGCACTCCATCGAGCGCCAGCCGATCATTTTGGCCGGCCATGGACGCAACTACCTCGCGTATCCGGGCGTTCACTACCAGGCGACGCCGTGGAACGGGAACGACAACTCGCCCAACGCGGCGGGGAACACCAGCGATGTGCTGCTGACCTGCCTGCAAGCGTTCGACCCCGGTGCGACGTCGGTGGGCGGTGGGGCGCCGCAATCGAACTCGCCGCTGACCGACGTGCTGGCGTAGCCGGCCTTGCCGGTCGACCAAGAGAGGCAATCGCTGAGGCGACGACGAGCCTTGGGCTCGCGGGCCCTGGCGTGGGCTATTGCCGAGTCGCTCGCCAGATCTCGGCCAGGCAGCTACCGACACCCTGGCCCGCAGCGTCGACCGGTAGGTGGAAATCCCGCACCAGTACGGCCGCGATTTGGTCTGTGGAACGCTCGCCATCGATGAGCCGGACCACCGCACCGAACAGTGGATGCGGTGGCTCGTAGCCGTCGAGGCCATCGAAACGGGGCACCGAGAGGCTCCGGTCCACGATCCACGCCGGGGGCGTGGGTGCACCGAGTTCCGGCTCCACGACCTCCACGCGGGCCGCGACGAACGTGAACACCATCTCCGCCCGCCCGCGAGTGCAGGCGGGCGACTGCAGATATGGCAGCCGATCCGCGCGACTGCGCTGGACGACCAGACCGGCGGCCTTGGCGAGGGCCAACACCTCGTCGCTGCCATACCGCGCCGCGAGCTCGGTGTGGCTCGGGTGATAGATGAGTGGGCCGTGGTTGATCCAGCGCCCCCCCGGCCTCAACAGCCCACGAATGACCGGCAAGAAGCTCGCGAGGTCGCGTGGGACCTGATCGATGAACCACGGCGTGACGACGGTATCGAAGCTCCCCGGAGCGAAAGGCAGCGCGAACGCATCGGCGAACAGTTGCACGAAGCCATCGCGCACGACGTGCTCGGCGTGTAGCGACCGCTCGACGAAGACATGTTCGAGATCCCGTGGTGCGACCGGGAGTTCGACCAAGCGCACAGAGTCGCCCGCGATCACGCGCCGCGCGACGAGCATCGGTAGCGGATTGATATCGACGGCGATCGTGACGTCTGCGCGACCATAGGCGTGCAAATCGCTGGCGAGCCGGCACGCACCAGCGCCGATGACCAGGACCGCGCCGAGCTGCGGCTGGGGCTCGAGCACGCGGGCGACCGCAGCCAGAGCCTCGCGATTCTCGATGGACCCCTCGTCGTCCCACGCCCAGTCACGATGCACATGGTGGAGGTAGGACGTGATCGAGCCCTCGCTGGGAACACCCTCGGGCTCTGGAGACCTCCGCGCGAGCGCCGAGATCCCGGCCTCCCCCAGCACTGCGACGATCCGCTCGCGTTGCAGCGCAAGGCCTCGTGCGAGCCGTTCGAGCCGCGCGCGGGCACCCGGCGACAGCGACTTGGTCGCAACGTCAGCAATGATGCGCACCCGCGTCGCATCATTGCTGGCCTCGAACTCAGCGAGCCGGAAGCTCCACTGATCGACGAGCTCGTGCGGCCGGGCGACGAGCACAGGGATCCCTGCGTACGTGGGAAAGCCGAAGCCACACGACTTGCAAACCGGAGGCAACGCGCTGCACGAGCCTCCACAGCGCGGGCACTGCAACATGGACACCCAGGCGTCAGTCGCCGGGCCTGGAGCTGCGGCACTCATGTCTGGGCCGCATCGTACCAGCAGTCGTCATCCGAGGTTGGGGCAGTCGACTTCGGGCGTCTGCGAGACGATGCAGTCGGCGTTGACGAGAGACCCACCCGCGCGCTCACCTGCGGCGGTACGCAACACCTCGAACTGTAGATTCCATCCCTCCTCCACGCAGGTCTGGTGCAGGTCATCGGCGACGCTGCCCTCGCCCGATGCGTCGGTTTTGATCCTGAAGCACACGTCCGCGCCAGGTGGAAACTCGGGCTCGTCGGGCGTGCCCCCGCAAGGCAACACGGCGCCCGACAGCGGCCTGCCGTCCGCATCCGAGTACTCCTCGGTGAGCGTGCACGACGGGTTGAGTCCCGCCGTCACCGGATCGGTGTCACCCACGCAGCTCGGCATGCAGGCGGGACGCAGCTGCCGACCGATCACGTCGGCGATCTGTTGCAGCGCGGGCGTGTAGTCCGCAGCGCAAACCGAGTAGAGGTTGCGATCGATGGGCTCGTCGGTGAGCGCAAAGGCCTCCGCAAACGCCCGCAAACGCACCGGTGGTGCGGCCTCGCCTTCAGTTGTCTCGCAACCCGGCCCGATCCCGTGGCGGCGCTGAAAGTCCGCGTTGGCGCCAACGCCGTCGGCATAAACGAGCTCGGCACCGCCCCCGGCGTAGTTGTCGGGCACGCCGCCGAGCACCGCGACGAGCACCTCCGCCGACGGGTTGATCTGGCGCTTCGCCTCCTCGATCTTCCCGAGATACTCGATGTACTGCTGCACGTCGTACAGGACCGAATCCTCGGGTGCGGCCGCTTCACCGTCGATCCCGAGGTTGGCGGGGTGGCACTCGTCATACTGTCCCGGGCCACCGGTGCACTGCACGCCAGCAAACCAGCAGACCTCCGAGGTCGGCGTGCCCGCACCGTCGTTCTGCTCGCTCCAGAACACGTGGTTTCCGTCGGCCTCCCAGACCGTCGCAAACTCGGGGTCGTTGCGCGCCGAACAGTCCTCCTCGTCGGTGACGAACACGATCGAGAGCAGCGCACCGGGCCGAAGAAATCCGAAGTTCGTCTCGCTCGGAGTCGCTGCGCGCTTGAGCGCCAGACGCATCGACTCCAGGGGCGACTCGAACCCACAGCCTGCGATGCCCTGGGGCCCGAAACACTCGAACGCGGAGGCCGGCGTGATCCCCTCGGGAAGATTCGTACCCTGCGAGCCCCGCTCGATCCACGGCCTTTGCTTGGCTTCGCGATCATCGGCAGTCGTGGTCGCAAGGGTATGCAACTCCGGGTGCTCGCAGATCGAGGCACAGGCTTGCTCGTAACGATCGATCGGGCCGCTGTCGTCGATGGACTGGAACTCCGCGGTGCGACCCAGGCAGCTCTGAAGCTGCAGCCTGCCCCCTTCGGGGCCGGTGTCGCCGCAGTACGAGACATGACCGTTGTCGGTCGTCGTCACCGCGATGCGGTAGTTCGCGTCGACATCTTCGGCTTCGAGTTCGGCGATGAGCCGCTCGAAATTTCGTGCGAGCGTGGCTTGCTCCTCTGCCATCGACCCCGAGTTGTCGATGACGAAGAGGATGTCGACGTCCTTGTTGATCGACAGCGGTAGGCCGCCCGATCCCACGCCTTGGGTGGAGTAATCGACGGGTTTGAGTGGATGATCGAGACACGCGGCCAGGACTGTCAGCGTGCACAGTCCCGCGACCGCGCCGAGTTGGCGCTGCTTTCCCATGATTGTTCCCCAAACCGTCGCCCCATCAAACGAGGCTCCGGTCTGCCTTCCGCTGGTACACACGCCGTGCCACGCAAGCGGGTTCCCGGAGACCTCGACAACGACTGGATTCGTCAACGCAGTTGGCGACCGACCGCGGGCCCAGAAGGCCGGGGTTCCGAGCGGAGGCGTTGGCGCTCACGTCAACATGGTTGCCACCGTCGGGCGCTCGTCGCGGGAGCTTTGTGTGCCGGATCCGGAGATTGGCGGCGATCCGCGGGGAGTGGGGCCGATCTACGCCCTCATGATCTTTTCGTGTAGATTCCGCCGCGCCTTCCCTTAGGCTCGCCGGAAGTTCACACCCGTGCATCATTCCGACCTCATCGCCGCGGTTCGACGCGCCGCCGCACCGATCGCCCTGACCCTCGCGCTCGCCTCGGCGACGGCAAGCGCCGAGCCCTCCTCGGACGCTTCGACGCCCGCGCCCGCAGACCCGAGCACGCCGACGTCAGACCCACCGGACGCACCGCAGCTCGACGCCCTCGAGCACCGCATCGATGCACTCGAAAAAGAGCTCGCGGCGCTGCGGTCTGCCGCGACCCGCACGCCTGGCCCACAACCCGAGCCGACCCCCAAGCGGACGCCCGAGCCAACCCCCGAGCCCGCCAAAGTGGGCGCGCCCAAGCCCCTTCCCGGCAAGCCCACGGTCACCGGCGCGGCGGCCGGAGACTCGCTCGAAAACCGGACGCCCGACTACGCCGATGGGTTTCACTTCGGCTCGTACGGTCGGGTCGTGGCCGGCGGCGATCATCGCGGCCGCGCGGCACGTGACGCAGACATCGTTGCCCGCGGGTCGCGACTCGACGAGTCGAACTACGCCGAGCTCGAGCTGCGGCGCGAAGACTACTGGAAAGAGACCGGCGCCTACACCCGCATCGTGGCGACGATGGCGTTCGGCAGCCCGATCTTCCACTACAACGGCCAGTTCGCCGCCAAGCTCGGCCTGCGGAACCTCTACATCGAGGAATCTGGCCTGGGTCTGCGCAACCTCAAGGTCTGGGCGGGCTCGCGGATGTACCGCGGCGACGACATCTACCTGCTCGACTTCTGGCCGCTGGACAACCTCAACACCGTGGGCGGCGGCCTCACCTACGAGTTCATACCCAATCTGGTCTTGCGCCTGCACAGCGGCATCAACCAGCCCGACAACGCGTTCTTCGTACAGGACGTCTCGCGCCCGCGGCCGCTCGGGCAGATCGGTGCGGCGACGGTGCGCGTGACGGACCGGCAAAAGTCGATCAGCAGCGCCAAGCTGAGCCACATCTTCAAGGTGGGCGCCAGCGGCGGCATCAAGCCGTCACTGTACGGCGAGTTCCACTATGTCCCGAGCGCGCAGCGCGAGCGTGAGACCTCGCAGTACGAAAACCTGCCCGACGACGTGGGGTTCACGGTCGGCACGCAGCTTGGCATGTTCACCGGCAAGCGCAGCTCGCATCTGAACCTGGTGTTCCGCTACTCAGGGGGCCTCGCGGCGTACGGCGAGTTCAATGCGCCAACCCGTCTGTCGCCGCAGCGCGACAGCAAAGGCGCACGCGAGCTGTTGTTCGCAGCCAGCGGAAACTACGAGGTCGGCCCGTTCGGCGTGTTGCTGGGCGCCTACCTGCGGTCGTTTCGCAACGCGAGCGCCGGCCTCGATGTCGATGACCTCGACGAGGGCATCGTGGTCGCGCGACCCACGGTGTGGTTCGGAAAGATCGCCGGGCTCTCGCTCGAGGGCTCGTACCAGGCCCAGCGACGCGGCGTGCTGATCCCACAGTCGAACGGTGGTCTCAAACCCCAGTTTGGCCAGGTCGGCCGCTTGGGTCTCGTGCCCTTCTTGACCCCGGCCGGCCGCGGCAATTATGCACGGCCTCACCTGCGGCTGTTGTACGTGCTGACCATGCGCGACGCCGGCGCGCAGCGTCTGTATACCAGCGACGATGTCTTCGCGATCCGCAAAGTCGACCACTTCATCGGGCTGGGCGCCGAGTGGTGGTTCGGATCGACCAGCTACTTCCGCGACTAGCGTTCCGCGACTAGGCCACCGCCATGACCCACGTCATCACCGCGCCCCGCAAGCGAACCGTCCTGTCGACAGCGCTGTGGCTCGCAACCGGCGCCGCCATGGCGGGTTGCATGGACTTCGGCGACATCGAGCAGCCTCTGCAGCTCGAGACCCATGTCGACGATTGGCGCAACGAGATCATCTATCAGGTGCTGGTCGATCGTTTCTCCAATGGTGACCCCTCGAACGACCACGGGGTGCGCTTCGACGACCTGGCTCGCTACCAGGGCGGGGACTGGCGAGGCCTGCGCGACCGACTCGACTACCTCGATCAACTCGGCGTCACCACGCTGTGGATCTCTCCCGTGGTGCGCAATGTCGAGACCGACGCCAACGTCGACGGCTATCACGGCTACTGGGCGCAGGACCTCCGCGACACCAACCCCCACTTTGGGACCATCTCGGAGCTGCGCGAGCTGGTCGACGACGCCCACTCCCGCGGGATGAAGATCGTCGTCGACATCGTGACCAACCACGTGGGTCAGGCCTTCTATTACGACCTCAACCTCAACGGTGTGCCGGACATCAACATCCAGGGCAGTGGGACGCCCGAGAGCCCAACGCTGCACTACACCGAGTACGACCCCGACTTCGATCCTCGCGGCGTTCAGGCGTTCACCTCACTGGGCGAGGCGGGGCCAGCCCCGGCCGTGTTCCAGTACGATCCGGCGACCGGTCACCTGCCGCCCTCACCCGATCCCTTGGGCGATCCGGCCGCCTACAATCGCAAGGGCCGGACCTTCAACTTCGACGACCCCGACCAGCTGGTCCACGGCGATTTCCCCGGCGGACTCAAGGACCTCGACACCTCGCGCTGCGACGTCAAGCAGATGATGGTCGACGTGTTCGTCGAGTGGGTCGAGCAGACCGACATCGATGGGTTTCGGATCGACACCGTCAAACACGTCGAGTACGAGTTCTGGCGGTTCTTCACCCAGCAAGTGCGCGCCCGGCTGGCCGAGCGGGGCAAGAACAACTTCCTGATGTTCGGCGAGGTGTTCGACGGACGCGACGCGCTGCTTGGCGCGTACACCCGCCACGATATCTATGGGCCCGCCGACCTGGCTGGATTTCTGGGCCAGCCCGCCGCTGCCGACCCGAGCGACGAAGAGCAGCTCGCGGCCGAGTCTGCCTGCGTGCAAGGTGGCGAGGCCCTGCGCGGCGATCAGCTCGACAGCCTGTTTTACTTCTCGCAGCACTTTGCCGCGATTCGCGAGGTCTATCAGCAGGGCCAGTCGACCGACCGCATCGAGCAGTTGTGGGCCAACCGTGCAGTGAACTGGGGTGACACGCCGAATCAAGACGGCGTGGGTGTCGCGCCGCGTGACCTGCCCATCAACTTCATCGACAACCACGACGTCCCGCGGTTCCTGTACGAGCTCCGCAAGAGGCCGGCGAGCGAAAGCCAGGCGTTGCTGCACAACGCGATTCTCTTCACGTTCGCCGCGCAGGGTGTGCCCTGCCTGTACTACGGTACCGAGCAAGGGTTGGCCGGTGGCAATGATCCCGCCAATCGCGAACGGCTGTGGGACGGCGGCTACGACGTGACCCATCCCACCTTTGGCTGGATTCAGCGGCTGGCACGGATCCGTGGCGAGTACGCGTCGCTTCGACGAGGCGCCGTCAATGTCGTGTGGTCCTCCGACCATGTCGGCGACGAGCCTGACGCGGGGATCTTCGCGTTCGAGCGGATCGGCGGCGATGCCGGCGGGTCCTACGCCGTGGTGGTGATCAACAGCCATCAGACGCACGACAGCACCACGCGAACGCCGGACCGCGCGATGGAGGTCAGCGCCCCTGCGGGCACCGAGATGATCGACGTGCTGAGCCGGGGTGACCTCCGGGTCATCGTGGGCGACGACGGCACGCTCGACGTGACGGTCGAGCCCATGCAGGGCGTCCTGCTGGTCCCCGCCGCCGAGTACAACGACGGCATCTAGTCCTCGCGGCGCGCTGGCCCTGTCGGCGCGTGGCTTTGCATCGGCGGCGAGTTGAGGTAAGGCCAGGGGCATGCGTACCGCACTCCTGGCTCTGGTGATCGTCGTCGGTTGTGGCAGTGCTTCGTCCCCGACGCCCGCGGTGGGCAGCGACAAGGCTGCAACCCCAGCGGCGGGTTCACCGTTCAAGCCCAACGATGTCGTACTCGACCACGCCGTCACCACGCTCGCAGGCAAGCCCGCGAGCCTGTCCGACTATCGTGGAAAGGTCGTGCTGCTGGTCAACACCGCGTCGGAGTGCGGCTACACGCCGCAGTACGCGGGGCTGCAGAAGCTCTATGCGAAGTTCAACCCGCGCGGGCTCGAGGTGCTCGCGTTTCCCTCGGATGATTTCGGGCATCAAGAGCCTGGCACCAACGAGGAGATCCGGACCTTCGTCGACGACAAGTTCGACGTGCAGTTTCCGATGTTCGACAAGGTCCACGCGACCGGGCCCGAGATTTCACCGCTCTACAAGACCTTGACCGAGCAAACCGGTGAGGGGATCCGCGGCGAGGTGAAGTGGAACTTCACCAAGTTTGTCGTCGATCCCAAGGGCCGAGTCGTGGCGCGGTTCGATCCCGATGTGGAGCCGGATGATCCAAAGCTGCTGGCCGCGATCGAGAGCGCGTTGCCGACCGGGTGATGAGCACCCAGCCGCGCGCGCATCGCGGCAGATACCATATAGTCTCGTAAAATCATCGACTTCGTGTCGGTGGTGACGATCGGAGTTGCCCCCGTGTCTACCGAGTGGTAGGGAACTCCCTACCTATCGGACAGTCATGACCGCCGAACGCAACGGACGCCCTGATGTACCGCAGCGGATCCTCGATCAGGCCACCCGCCTGTTCGCGCGACACGGCTTCGTCGGCGCCTCGCTGCGAGACATCGCCAGGGCTGTCGGCATCCGCAAGCCGTCTCTGCTCTATCACTTCGCATCGAAGGACGAGCTTCGCCGCAGTGTGCTCGAGCAGATGCTCACCCACTGGAACGAGGCGGTCCCGCGCATCCTGCGAGCGGCGACCTCGGGTCCAGAGCAGTTCGATGCCATCGGTGCCGAGACCCTGCGGTTCTTCAACGACGATCCCGACCGCGCGCCGCTACTGCTGCGCGAGCTTCTCGACCGGCCCGAGGAGATTGCCCCCCTGGTGGCGCTGCGCGTCCAGCCGTGGGCGAAGATCGTGTGCGACTACATCCGCAAGGGCCAAGAGCAAGGTCGCGTGCATCCCGACGTCGATCCCGAGGCCTACGTCGCTCAGGTCATCAACCTCGTGCTGTGCGGGTTCGCGACCCACGCGAGCCTGCGCAACGTGCTGACCGCCCCCACCTCTGATGGTGAGGCCACCGATCGCCTGCTGCGCGAGATGTTGCGCGTGGCCAAGGCCAGCCTCTTTCTTCCTGTGCCGGCCGAGCCGCCGACCCGCCGACCCGCCGCGAGTGCGCGGGCCTGACCAAAGCAAGCGTCCCAAGAGCGAAAGCAGCACACCATGGCGAACTTCTTCAGCGACAACGACGACCTGCTCTACTACTTCGACAAGGGGCTCGACTGGGGCCCGCTGGTCAGGGCGACCGAGCGCGAGATCGGTGGCGATGCCGGCCCGGCAAGCGTCGAGGACACCGTGCAGAGCTATCGCGACATGGCCGAGATGGTCGGTCGATTCACCGCCGACGACGTCGCTCCCAACGGGGTCGCGATCGATCGGGAGGACATCCGGCTCGAGAACGGCGAGGCCGTGCTGCCCCCGCGCATGAACGCCCTGTTCGACCGCATCAAGGCGCTCGACCTGCACTGGATGTGCGTGCCTCGGGAGCTTGGCGGCATGAACAGCCCCTTGCTGCTGTACTTCATCAACACCGAGATGTTCGCTCGAGCCGACGTCTCGATCACGGCGCACCACAGCTTTCACGGCGGCATCGCGCTCGCGCTGTTGATCTTCTCCATTCGCGAAGGCTCGACCAAGTTCGAGGGCTCGAAGATCTCCGACACTCGCTTCCGTGAGGCCATCGAAGAGGTCGCGCGGGGCGACGCGTGGGGCACAATGTGCATCACGGAGCCCGACGCTGGCAGCGACATGGCCCAGTTGCGTTCCGTGGGCGAGCAAGACGCCGACGGCAACTGGTTCGTCACCGGACAGAAGATCTTCATCACCTCGGGCCACGGCAAGTATCACTTCGTGATCGCTCGCACCGAGAAGCCACCGGCCGACCAGCACGACAATCCGCTGGCGGGACTCGGCGGCCTGTCGTTCTTCTTGGTGCCGGCGTGGACGCAAGACGAGCACGGTCGCCGTCACCGCACCGTGACGGTGGACCGCATCGAACACAAGCTCGGGCACCATGCCTCGTGCACGTGCACGCTGACCTTCGATCGCTCGCCAGCCTTCTTGCTGGGCAACCGCGGCGAGGGCTTCAAGTACATGCTGACCCTGATGAACAACGCCCGGCTCGGCGTTGGATTCGAGTCTCTGGGGCTGTGCGAGGCGGCCTACCGCATGGCGAAGGCCTATGCGGCGGACCGTCCGTCGATGGGCAAGACCATCGACCGCCACGAGATGATCGCCGACATGCTCGATGAGATGCGTACCGACATCCAGGCGATTCGCGCGCTCGGGATGTACAGCGCAGTCCAAGAGGAGCTGGCGACCAAGTATGAGCTGTTCGCGACCCATGTCGCGAAGGACGAGGTTCAAGCCAAGCAGATCGAGCGAAGAGCTCGGGTCCACAAGGCCAACGCCAGGCGCGTCACCCCCCTTCTCAAATACTTCGCGTCGGAGAAGGCCGTCGAGATGTCGCGCCGCAACATGCAGATCCACGGCGGCAACGGCTACATGAAGGAATACGGCGCAGAGAAGCTGTTGCGCGATGCCTTGGTCATGCCGGTCTACGAGGGCACCAGCCAGATCCAGTCGCTGATGGCGATGAAAGATGCGTTGGGGGCCGTGATGAAGGCACCCCAGGAGTTCGTCAAGAAGCTGGCCCAGGCGCGGTGGCGCAGCCTCTCGGCCCGCGATCCGCTGGAGCGGCGCGTCGCCAAGATCCAACACATCTCGCTCGACGCCCTGCAGTTCTTGGTCCGCAAGACCGCCACCGACAAGGTGCGTTCGTTGTCGGGCAAGCCCCTGTCGCAGTGGCGCCACGCGGTGACGGCCGACTGGAACCCCAAGCGGGACTTCGCCTACGCGATGCTCCACGCCGAGCGATTGACCCGCATCCTCACCGACGTCGCGGTCTGCGAGGTTCTGCTCGAGCAGAGTCGTCGCCACCCCGAGCGCGGGGAAATCCTCGAGCGCTACCTGGTTCGCGCCGAGCCCCGATGCCGCCATCTGCTCGACGAGATCCAGACCACCGGCGCCGAGCTGCTCGCGCGACTGCAACAAGACGAGCGCAGCCACGCGGCTGCAGCGGAGTAAGATGATGACGGTCTCGAACAAACACGTCTTGCAGCAAGGACCGGTCCTGGCGACGCTCGCCGGCGCCGCGGTCACAGCGTTTCGCCAGCAACTCGACGCTCGGCTGGGTCGACCGCCCTCGACGAGCATGCCGGTGGTCCCCTCGGCAGAGCAACGGGCGACGATCGCTGCGCGACCGTCCGACCTCGTGCGTGACTATGTGCGCAACACCGGCGGCGATCCGAGTGCGTATCGCGGCATGGTGCCCGCGCACATGTTCCCGCAGTGGGGCTTCCCGCTGTCCGCAAAGACCCTCGAGGGGCTCCCATATCCGTTGGTCCGCGTGCTCAACGGCGGTTGCCGGCTGCAGATGAATGCACCGCTACCGGGCAACGAGCCCCTGCTCGTGCGTGCGCGACTCGAAGGCATCGATGACAATGGTCGGCGGGCAGTGCTGCATCAGCGCGTCACGACCGGGACCGAGGCGATGCCCGACGCAGTGATCGCCGATTTGTTCGCCATCGTTCCGTTGGACAAAAAAGCCGGTGCGGCGGACAAGGCCGAACGCAGGGAACCAGCGCGGGTACCCGCCGATGCCGAAGAGCTCCAACGCTGGCGCATCGGTCCCCAGGCCGGGCTCGAGTTCGCAAAGCTCACCGGCGACTTCAATCCCGTCCACTGGGTGCGACCCTACGCCAAGGCATTCGGGTTCCGCTCGACGATCCTCCACGGCTTCGCCACGATGGCGCGCGCGATCGAGGGGCTACAGCGCACGATCTTCGCCGGGTCGGTGCACGCACTCCATGTGGTCGACGTGAAGTTCACCAAGCCCCTCGTGCTCCCGGCCAAGGTCGGGCTGTACATCCGTGGCGAGGAAATCTTCGTCGGCGATGCCCCCGGCGGCCCCGCGTATCTGGTCGGTACCTTCCTTCGCAACACCAAGGCAGCAACATGAGCGACTTTCTTCTGGAGAACCAAGCCGCGCGCAAGCTGATTCAAACGCTGGGTCTTCCGGTCCCGGTGCCGATGCGATTGCGGCGCGCGAAGGGACCATGGGACGAGCGTCCGTTGCACGACGACGACGTCGTCGTGGGGGCCGCCCCGGGCGGCGCGATGTCCGATGCACTGGCGCGGACGTTGACGATGGCCGGCGCCGCGCCGTGGGTCACGCGACCCGAGTTGCTCACCGCGTTCGCTGAGCCCGGCGAAGCGTTCGGGCGCCCCGCCAAGCTGATCACACCCGACGGGCTGCCCGACGGCCTGCGGGTCCGCGCGCTGGTCTTCGACGCGACCAACCTCGGCGACCCCACCGAACTGCGCGCGCTCTACGAGTTTTTTCATCCGTTGATGAACCGGCTGGCGAACTGCGGCCGCGTCGTGGTGATTGGCCGCCCACCCGGATCATTCGAGTCAGCCGCGATCGCAGCGACGCATGCGGGGCTCGAGGGCTTTGCCCGCAGCGTGGCCAAGGAAGTCGGCAAGCGGGGCTCGACCGCGCATGTGGTGTACGTCGAACGTGGCGCCGAGGAACGCATCTGCGGCGTGCTGCGATTTCTGCTCTCGGCCCGCTCGGCGTTCGTGTCCGGCCAGCCGCTGCACGTGACGGGTGAGGCGCGGGCGCCGAGCCAGGCCCCGTGGACGCGTGGGCTCGCGGGCAAGATCGCCTTGGTCACGGGTGCTGCGCGCGGCATCGGCGAATCCACGGCCGAGCTGCTCGCTGCCGAGGGCGCGCATGTGGTCTGCCTCGATCGACCGGCCGACGACGCGCTCGTCAGCCAGGTGGCGCGACGTATCGGGGGCTCGGTACTGCTGGCCGACCTCGGCCAGGCCGACGCCACGACCGTCATCGTCGACGCACTGCGGCGCACCCACGGCGGGGTCGACGTGGTCGTCCACAACGCCGGCATCACCCGCGACAAGACCCTGGCCAAGATGAAGCCCGAGGCTTGGGACCAAACCCTCGAGGTCAACCTCGCCTCGGTCGCGCGAATCACGTCGGCGTTGCTCGAGGGGACCCTGCGCGACGACGGTCGAATCGTGTGTCTGTCTTCGGTTGCAGGGATCGCCGGAAATGTCGGCCAGACCAACTACGCGGCCAGCAAGGCGGGCATCGTCGGCTACGTCCGGAAGTTGGCCAAGCACACCGCGGCGCGCGGCATCACGGTCAACGCGATCGCTCCTGGCTTCATCGAGACCCGCTTGACCGCCGCGATTCCGATGGTCATCCGCGAGGCCGCTCGCCGACTGTCGAACCTGGGCCAGGGCGGCCTGCCTCGGGACGTCGGAGAGGCGATCAGCTTTCTCGCGAGTCCCAACGCCCACGGTCTGACCGGACAGGTCCTTCGGGTCTGCGGCGGCGCCCTGGTCGGCGCCTGATTTTTTCGCCTTCTCTCTCATCGAGCTCATCGAGCTCATCGAGCTTTCCACGCCAAGAACTCCGTAGGACCCCAATCCATGTCCAAGCAGATCTACCAGCCCCCCAAGGGCCGCCGCGCGGTCGTCGTTGCCGGCTTGCGAACCCCCTTCGTCAAAGCGTTTGCCGAGTTTCTGAAGATGGACACCATCGCGCTGGGTGACGCGACGGTCCGCGCGCTGATCGACAAGATTCAGCTCGACCCACGCCACATCGAATCGATCGTCTGGGGAGGCGTGATTCTCCCCGGCCTCGCGCCCAACGTCGCGCGGGAGATCGCGCTCGATCTCCGGCTTGGTGCCCACGTCGAGGGCCACACCGTGACGCGGGCGTGCGCGTCGGGTCTGCAGGCGATCACCACCGCGGCCGCAGCGATCGAGCGCGGCGAGATCGATGTCGCTGTCGCCGGCGGCTCGGACTCCACGAGCAACGCCGAGCTCAAGCTGCCGCAGAAGGTCGTGCATGCTCTCGCGCCGCTGGCGTTCGGCAAGGCCACACCGATGGACTACCTGGGGGTGCTTGGTCAGCTCATGCCGATCGGCGAGATCTTGCCCAAGATGCCCAAGATCGCCGAGCGCACCACCGGCCAGGTGATGGGCGAATCCGCGGAGGACATGGCCAGCCGCAACGAGATCAGCCGCGAAGCCCAGGACGACTTCGCGGCGCGCTCGCATCACCGTGCAGCCGCCGGGATCGCGTCCGGTCGCCTCCGCCAGGAGATCGCGAAGGTCGAGACGCCGGACGGCAAGACGGTCACCGCCGACACCATCGTGCGGGCCGACACCAGCGTCGACAAGCTCGCGAAGCTGCGCCCGGTGTTCGCAAAAAATGGCACGTTGACCGCCGGCAACTCGAGCGCGCTGACCGACGGCGCTGCCGCGGTCGTGCTGATGAGCGAAGATCGGGCGCGCTCGCTCGGCTACACCCCGCTGGCGTTCCTGCGCAGCTGGGGCTACGCGGGCGTCGATCCTGCAGACCAGTTGTTGATG
>CANLQR010000122.1 GCA_947492135.1 Deltaproteobacteria bacterium
GGTGAGCCACAGCCCGATGTCGCCGCACGTCAGCGTCAGACGGGTGCCTTCGATGTCGACGACGAGCATCCCGTCGGCGAGGACCTGCAGCATGTGCGCGTGGATTCGCAACAAGTCCTCGTCGGGGCAGGCTTCGTCGGCGATCGCGACGTCATCCAGCACGAGCGAGTCCTGCAGCGCAAACGTGCCAGCTCCTGCTGCACATGGGGTCTGGATGGCAACGGTGCCATCGTCGGCGAAGCGCAGCGTGGGTGGCTGTTCGAGCTCGGTACCCCAGAACCCCACGGAACCGTGATCGATGAGGCCCTCGGCCGTCCAGAGCGTGCCCTGCAGCGGGCGATCGGGGTTCGCAAGCGCCTCGTCGAGCAGCACCAGGGTGACGATGTCGTCGCTCAGCGTCAGCCGCGGCTCTTCGAACTGATACGCTGGCGATCCCTCGACGAACGACTTGAGCCAGTCGTCTTGCGCGAACTGCTCTTCGGAATAGCAGCCGGCCTGCGTGATGAGGGTGTCTGAGATCTCGAGCACGCCCTCGACGAGGCGATGACCGTTGCTCGACACCAAGTTGCAGCCCGCATACGCCCAGAAACCGTCCCCGAAGAAGCGCATCATCACCAACGTCCCTGGTACGAGCGTGCGACCTTCGACCGACTCGGACCGGAACTCGCGGCCGTCGAGGAAGCTGCCCCAATCGGGCCCGCAGCCGAGCGCCAAGCAGAGCGCAACCAGTCCTGGTCGAGGCATTCGCGCCATCTCGAGCGATCGTCGCATCGTCGCCGCCGCAAGTCCACGCCACCGTAGCACCCGGGCTCATGGGTCCGTGATCACGACGGCGCACCGCTTGATCTCGAGACGCACGCTCCCGTCGCGGTGCTCCGCGCGCTCTACTCCCGAGGAGCTCGACCGCTACGTCGAGCGCGTGTTGAGTGCCGCGACGCTTGCGGCTGTGTTCGCCGAGTAGCTCGAGCGGACGTACCGCGAGGAACGCGTCCGAGGGGACGTCGAGCACTGGCCGTTGAACTCGGACGGCACACCGAACCTGCCCGAGGCGATCACTGCGTCACGAGGCTGCGCTGACGCGTCGCGGCGGGGCGCAGCCATCCCGGTGCCCGTGGAGTCGCCGGGACGCGGGAACGCGGCGCCGCAGCCCACGTGACCTGCCGCCGCTATCAGCCCCTAGGTGGGACGACGGTGCGCGGCTCGTGACACGCTCTGATCTCATGCCCACCCGAGCGACGGTCGGTCTCGGCGCGGCAGCGATAGGGCTCGTCGCGTGCGGGCCCGCCATCGGTCTGCCCGCCGGAACGAGCGGCGGCGATCCGACGAGCACGACGTCGACCAGCGCCGTGTCGCTGGCGGGGCCCGCGGCGACGACGAGCAGCGACGCCGACACCTCCGGCGCTGCAACGCCCGACCCGTTCGAGGGCATCTTGTGCCGCGACGACGTACCGCAAGCACCGATCGGGTTGATTCGCGGCGGTCAAGCACGAATCCTGCGCGCCGACGCGACCAGCGTCGACCTCGACGTCCCGGATTCGCTTCCGCTCGACCTCTACTCCGCGGACGCGCGTGCTCGTGGTGCATACTTCGTGGCGAGCACCTGGGACTGGCTGCGAGAGCAGCCCACTAGCCGAATCGGCCTGTTCAGATCGACGGGGGAAATGGTCTGGTTTCGCGAGGAGACGGACACGGTGATTACCTGGCCGTATGTGAACGAGCAGGGGATCGTCGCCGCGCAGCGACAGGTCGGGCTCACGTCGGGAGGGGTCACCTACTCGATCAGCGGTGAGCCGCAGACGTTACCCGGACTATCGCCGAGTGGTCCCGTGCGAGGCGATGGCTACGTCCCGGGCCATGTCCTCGATGGGCCGACGCACGGATGGATCGACTCCGCTAGCCTGACGATCCAGCCCGCGTCGGTACCGGATCCCATCAAGGTGATCACGCTCGACGACGGGTCCTTCGTCTACTTCGCGGAGATCGAGGGGGTGCTCTCGTTCGTGCACGAGGATCCGGAACAAGTCGTGCACTGGCCCCTTGCCGACTTCGCCGCGGATCCGATCTCGCTCTCCGTCGTCGCGAGCTCGAATCGCGCGTGGTTCCTCCTGCATGACGAGGCCGCCGACGGGTGGTTCCGTGTCTCGATGTCGGACGGCGTGGTGGAGCAGATCGATCCTTCGTTGCCGGATGGCTTCACGCAGCTCGAGTGCGACGCGCTCGAACTCGCTGACGGTGTCTCGCGGATCGACGACGCAGGAGGGATCCTGGTGTCGGCGCGTGACGCAGCGGCGGCCTCGATCCGACGGCTCGATCCTGTCACCGGCGCTTGGACGCAAATTGGCGAGCCGGTCACCGGCGTCGGCGACATCGAAGTGCAGGCGCGAGGGGATACCTATCTCATCGCGACCTTCGAGGACGCGTGTCGCCAGCAGGTCTACGAGCCGGGCGGAGCGCGGCTCTCTGGGACGACGTGGCAGGTCGTGTACCACGTCGACGGGACGGCTCGCGTGATCCCACCTGAGGACGGATATCCTGTGGCGGCTCGTGCCGGTCGCTGCGTCACGCTCGTCCGCGACGATGGTTTGACGGTGCTCGATCTCGAGAACGGCGGGGAGCTCGAGCTCCCCGGGGCGATCGAGATACTCTGGTGGGACGAGTGATGATCGCTCGACGAGTTTCGTGCCAAGATCGTGGAGCAGATCCCCGGCGAGCCGCTGGTGCGGCCAAGGGTGGCAGATCTTCGCGGGTGGGAGCCAACGGGCGATCAGTCTCGTCATCCGCGCCCAGGTCGTGCGATCCACCTGGCTGCGGCGCCTCATGGCGCGTGTCCAGTGGGCCCCGACCTGAAACCGGAACGAGGTGATCGCTCGGCCGTTGTCCGGCACGCCGAAGTATCCGACGTGCCCTCGAACGACCGACGCCAGCCATGCCCCGAGCTTCGGGACCGGCCAGTGCAGGCGCTTGCGGAGCGTGGCTGCCACCGCCGCGAGCTTGGCCTGCAACCGCTTTCGCGCAGTGTGGCGAAGCACCTTGAATCTCCGGGCCAACGTTTTGCCCGCAGGCATGCGTGAAGCCGAGAAAATCGAAGGTCGACGGCTTCCCTTCGCCTCGCCGCTTCCGATTCCGGGCGGCGAACCGCCCGAACTCGATCAACCGCGTCTTGTCGGGATGCAGCTCCAGGCTGAACTGCGCGAAGCGTTCGCGTAGCTCGGTCAAGCACCGCTCGGCCTCGTCGTGGTGCTCGAAGCCCACGACGAAGTCGTCCGCAAAGCGCACGACGATGACGTCGCCGCGTGCTCTGCCACGCCACCGCTGCACCCAGAGATCGAACACGTAGTGAAGGTAGAGATTCGCCAGAAGCGGGCTGATGCTCCCACCCTGCACGGCTCCGAGACCGCGATCAGAACGCCGCGGCGCTCCGCCTGTAGTTGTCGTGCAGCCCTTCCAGCCCAGCGACCCCACCGAGTTCGACCCTCACACCGGCGACAGTCGTGCGGATGCTGCCGGACAGCACCTCGCATTCGCCGAGGTGCTCGGGCAAGCGAAGCACACGCGACCACTGGGCTCTTCTTTGTGTGGCGCCGTTTCGAGGGGTCCCAGGGCGATGGTACTTTCGAGCATTCTCCGCCTACGATGGCGTCATGAACGACCGATTCGGCCAGCGCCGCGCCAGGCGCTCGCGCACGCGCGACCTGTGGATCTGCGCATCGCTGATGGTCTCGTTGCAGACTGCGCGGGCCCACGCGGCGCTGCCGGGCGAGAGTTCCGTGTACGGCGGGGAAGCGACGGCTCCCTGCAGCTGGCCGACGACCGTGTTCCTCGGCGGTTGCTCGGGCACCCTGATCCATCCCGAGGTGGTGATGTATGCGTCGCATTGTGGTGACGAGATCCCCGAGATTCATTTCGGTGAGGACTACTTGAACCCCGACGCGCCCGGCGATGGTTTTTCGGTGGCCACCGACTATTGCATGGTGAACCCCGAAGCCGAGACCGCGGTCGGCATCGGAGAATTCCGCGCCGCCGACTTCGCGTTCTGCAAGTTGGTGCGACCGGTCCTCGAGGTGCCGATCGTCCCGCCGCTGGTCGGGTGCGAGACAACCGTGCTCGTACCGGGCCAAGCGGTCACGCTGGTCGGATTCGGCCGCGACGAATCCGATACCTTCGGGATCAAGCGCGAGGTCACGACGATCCTCCACTATATCGACGACTTCGGGGTGGCCGTGATCGGTGGCAACGGCAAGAGCTCGTGCAATGGCGACTCGGGCGGGCCCGCATTCGTGCAGCTCCCCGACGGTAGCTGGCGCGTGTTCGGTATCGTCTCCGGACCCAACGGTGGTTCGTGCGGCGATCCGTCGTGGTACCCCACGTCGTTTCTCGCGGTGCCGTTCATCGAACAGGAAACTGGGATCGACGTGACGCCGTGTCACTACGCCACCGGGGAGTGGAATCCCAGCCCCGCGTGCCGCGACTTCCCACTGGCCCCAGAAGACGGCAGCGGCAAGGCGTGGCGCGATGGCTGTGGCGGCGGACCAACCACTTCGTGGGGCAGCGCCTGCGGCCCGGCGTTCGACACCACCGACGATCTCGCCGCGCCGACCGCAGCGATCCTCGAGCCCGCGGACCGCACGCGTGTCGACACCGAGGCGGACCAGGAGGCCTACGCGCTCACCGTGCGGGCACAGGCCCAGGACGACATCAGCGGCGTCCAACACCTCGGGCTGGTCATCAACGGCGCGATCATCGAAGGCGGTCAGCGACGGTCGCCACCGTGGGAGTGGAACATCCTGTTGTCATCGGGCGTGTGGGAGCTGCGGGTCGCCGCGACCGATTGGGTCGGCAACACTGCCGAGTCACCGGTCGTCGTGATCGGCGTCAACGAGGATCCTCCGGTTGCCCCGGACCCATCGACGAGCACGGGTACGGGTGATGAGCCAGCCTCTTCGAGCAGCGGCGCGGCCGACGAGACCGGCGTGGGCACGAGTACCAGCACCACGTCGACCGGTAGCGATACCAGTGACGGGACCGCTTTGCAGACCGACGACGGCGGCTGCGGCTGTCGAAACAGCGGCACGCAGAACGTCGGACTCGGTCTCTTGTTGGCGTTCGGCGCGATTCGCCGCCGTCGCATGCTGCGGTCGCCGCGAGGCTGTGTCACTGCGGTCGCGCTGATGAGCGCGTGCGCGAGCGATAGCAATGGCGTGCCCAACGGCGGCTCCGCCACCGAAGGCGCGACCACCGGCGCGACCACCGGCACGACCACTGCGGATGCCGAGTCAGTGAGCACCTCGTCGAGTTCGGGTGGCGAGCACGAAACTTCGAGCACGACGAACGCGGGTTCGACGGGCCCAGGCTGCGAACCTGGCATCGAGGGCTGTCACTGCGCGGATGGGTTCTCGTGCAACACCGATCTGACGTGCCTGCTCGACACGTGTGTGCCCTGCGAGACCGGCAGCTTCGCCTGCCCATGCGCGCGTGGATCGGAAAAAACCGAGGGCACCTGCGACGAAGGCCTGCTGTGTTTCGGAGGGCTGTGTGCCGCACCTCAGCCGTGTCCCTTCACCGAGGATGGTGACTGTGATGAGCCGCGTGGCTCGGGGAATTGTTTCGAGGGCACCGACTCGTTCGACTGCTGCGCGACCCAGCCGGATGTGTGCGAAGAGCGAAGTGCCGACGGCGCGTGCCCGGATGGCGCAGATCCTCAGGACTGCGCAGGCGAGAGCAGCTCGGAGGGATCCTCGACGGAGGGATCCTCGACGGGCGCTGGCACTGGGTAGCTGCGCCGGAGCCGACGCCGCGGAGGGGCGGCCAGTATTGCACGCCGGTTTGCACATCCGGCTCCGGAACCATGGACGCGGGAGGCCCTCCTTGACACACTGCCCGCACGATGGAGGCCCCTGTGGCAGTCACGCAGCCCGACGATCTGCCGCCGATGCCTGGCAAGGTGAAGCTGATCGCCGCCATCTACCTGCTGTCGACGATCATCGACCTCGTGAACCTCGGCCGCTACGGGTCCGCGCGCTCGACGTTCGGGCGGGTGGTCCTCGAGCTGACGATCCTGCTGTTGCTGTGCGTCGGCAGCGATCGCGTGCGCGCGGTGCTGCGCTTGCTGGGCGTCGTCGGCGTGCTCGCAGGCGGCATGCTCGTGCACCATGGCGCCACCATCGGTGTCGAGCACGAGCCCGGACTCGTCGGGTTCGTCTACGGCCTCGCGGTGGTGGTCGTGAGCGGCTACACGGTGTGGGCGCTGGGTAGCCCCGATGTCCGGGCATGGTTCCGCCGCGTCCGCGATCTGGCGCAGGACGAGGACTGAACCGCGGCGCGCCTGGACCAGCTAGCGTCGCGGCCGGCGGCGGCCGAGCCCGAGTAGACCGACGAGCACCACGCCCGCGAAACCGCCGCTGCGATCGGAGGTGCAACCGCAGCCGGAGTTCTCCTCGCCCACGCCGAGCCCGCTGCCGCCGGTGCTGTCGTCGCCCGTGGTGCTGTCGTCACCTTCGCCCAGCGGTCCTGCGCTCGAGTCTTCGCCGCCGACCTCGCCGGAGGTATCGGGCTCGGGCTCGGGTTCGGGCGCTGGCACCGCGGGCACGTCGTACTGCAGCTCGATATCGTCGAACACCACCGGCGCGTCCGTGACCACCGGGTACTCGATCGCGATGTCGAGCGGGCCGATCGAGAACGGCTGCCCGAGGACCTGGATCTCGATCGTCGGATAGACGTGGAGCACCAGCGACGAGCTGTACTCGCCTTGCATCGCCGCCCAGGCGCTCACCGTGCCGCCGGGCTCGGTGTCGGCGAACGCAACGCTGCGTTGCTCGAGTTCCTGGGTGTGGCTCGTGAGCAACTCCGAGGGGCCGTCGGCGCCGTCGAGATCGATCTGGGTGCCGGCGAACGTGATGCCCGGGATCTCGAACATGTAGTCGATCGTCAGGTTGGCCGGCGCGCCGAGCACCTGGATCGGCTGATCGACGAGGTTGTTGGGACCGATGCTCTCGGCCAGCGTCAGCGGTCGCGTCGGGTTGCCCGGCAACACGTACGGATCGAACCCGAGCTCGGCGATCTCGGCGATGTCCCAGATGCCGAGTTCGATCTCGGTTTCGATCCCGAGCACCGCGATCGCGATCGTCACGGTGATCTCGGCACCCAGGGTGTTGCGGAACAGGCCACCGCCCTCGCGGCCCTCGTAGCGCAGCAGCTCGTCGTCGAAGTCGTAGATCGCGTCCCCAGTCATGGTGAGGTCGACCTCTTGGTACGCGGCCGCGCCGATCTTCACGCGCAGCGGACCGGTCGCCGGCACGTAAGGTGACTCGAATGGGAACTCCGTCGGTCGCCAGGTCGTGCTCGGGCCGAAGGCGCTAGGCTGGGGAGCTGCGAGCGCGACGGCGGGCAACATCGCGACGAGTGAACCCGCGAGCAATGACATGGTGCGTGACATCTTCGAACTCCCTTCGCGCGACCGAAAAAGGCAGCGCTTGCTGTCGAAGTAGTGTTGCGGCCGACGGGCCGGTTCACCGTGGGATCGCGCGGGTTGTGCCCCTGTGATCACAAGCCGGGCTCGCGGCCCGGCTTGCGCAACTTGTCCCGCCGACAGCGAGTCGCGTACGACCTCACCGCTTCTTCGGCACCTCGAGGTCGAGGCCCTGCAGCAGGTCTTCGAGCTCGATCTTCTTCTCGAGCCTCAGACTGTTGAGTTCGACGATCTTCCGTCCCATGCGGTCGCCATCCTTCGTGAATTCGTCGAGGCGCTTGCTGAGCTTGGCGCGCAGCGCCCCGGCGGCGGGGTCTTTCTTGATCGCCTCGAGGTTCTCGCGGGTCTCGTTCGCGCGCTGGTCGAGCTCGATCTGCTGGCGCTTGAGGCCGTCGATCTCGGTGTCGATGCGGCCGATCTCCTGGCGCCGCTTGACGATCGGTTCGAGCTTCTTGCGCAGATCGGGGGTGAGGTTGGCCTGCGCGACCAAGCCCTCGAGCAGCCCGAGCGCGCGCCCGTCCCAGATTTCCAGCGTCGTCGTCGAGGGGGTCTGCTCGACGAGCGTGACCACGCCGGCGGTGCCAGCGGTGGTCACCTTCACGGGGACGAGGTACGCGTCGGGGAGCTTCTCGGTGCCGGCGGGCTCGTCCTGGAGCTCATAGTTGCTGCCGCTCTTGGGATGTCGCACCAACACGGTGAAGGTGCCCATCACGCTGGGCGCCTTGACGGTCCACTTGGTGGTGGTGCGGGCGAACGTCTCGGCCTCCAGTACGCCGCGAACGATGCGCAGCAACTGCATGCTCTCGCCCGAGTAGTCGGAGACCGACGTCACCATGATGCCGGGCTCGACCGCGAACGGTAGGGTCGCACTCATGCCCGCACCGACCGATTCCGAGAGGCCTTCGCCCACGAAGCTGTCGCCGGAATAGATGCTGATCGGACCGGGCTCGAGCACGAACGGCGTGCTGTTGCGAAAGCGCACCACGCGATACGGATTCGACTCGTAGCCTAGCCCCGCGCCACCAGGGCGATACAAGAAGGTCTGTTCGCCCTCGACCTGTTCGTTGAGCACCGCGACCATCGTCGAGTTGCCGTTGGGCACCGTGACGCGCTCGCGCAGATCGAAACTGGTGAGCCCGCTGACCTGCTTGCTGCGCGCGCTGGCCAGAGTGTTGCGACGCAAAGCCTCGTAGTCGATCATCTCGGTCGCGGGCTTACCGGGCGCGAGGTCGGTGGGCTTGGCTTCGCCAGAGCCGCTCGCGCCGCGGCCCCCAAAGGCCCCGGATTTCTTCGCCTTGGGCTTGGACTTTTTTTCGTCGCGGTTGTTGCCGAGCGACTTGTCCATATCGTCATCTCCGTAGTAGTCGGCGGAACTCTCGGGCTCGGGCATGCCCGTCGCCGGCGGTGGCGGTGGTGCCGAAGGCTCTTGCTCGAGGACATCGTCGTAGCTGGTCTCGCCCACGGCCACGGCCGCGCGGCGCGAGACGCCCGCCTCGGTGAGGTCGGCACGGCCGACGGTGCGCGGCGTGTGCAGGTCGTAGCGGAACGCGATCGGCTCGCCCGACGTGAGCGACAGCGACACGTCGTTCCAGTCCTCGCCGCTGGTGTTGTCCACGACCGCCCAGCCCTGCAACAGCGCCTTGCCGTCGCCCTTGGCTTTGCCCTTGCCCTCGGCCGGCAGCACCACGCGATAGGTGGGCTTCCACATCGGCGCTGCGACCACGTAGGAGACCGCGAGATCGTGGGCACGCTTGCCGGCGAGTCGGATCACCACCTCGACCTGCTGGAACATGCCTTCGCCGGCGCTGGCATCGAGGCGGCGGTTGAGCTGCAGCGCGAGGTCGCCGTCGCGCAGCGTGACGCCGTGGACCTTCGACAGCAACACGGTGTGCATCTGGTTGCCGAGCAACAGGGTCACCCGGTGATCGCGCTGGGCCGCGTCGGGTGGCGCCGATCGTCCCCGAGCGCTGGGGTCGGGCTCGTTCTCGATGGTCTCGACCATGACGATGCGGCCGCGCAACGTGCCCACCAAGGTGTGCAACACCACCTCCGTCCCGCGCAGGCCATCGAGCACCTCGGCGAGGCTGCCGCGTCCAGGCGCGAGCGTCTCGAGCGCTGCGCTGGCCCAGCTTTCGGGGTCCAGCGGCATCGACACGCTGACCGCTTTGCCGGTGCTGCGATCGATCACCGTGAGACTCTTGAGCAAGTCGTCGACCTGATCGCGACGGACCTTGATCGCGAGTGCATCCCCGTCGACCTCACCGTGGCGCTCGAAGTAGCCGATGCCGTTGCGGTAGAGCACGACGCGGCGCAGCGCGAGATCGGTCTCGGCAGCGGGATAGGCAGAGCGACCGTGGGCGCAGCCTGCCGTGAGCGCAGAGGCGAGCGCGAGGCTGGCGAGAAAAAACAGCGGGGTCTTGGGCATGACGGTGGGGTCTCTTGCCGGCAAGACTACCCCGCGCCACAGCCCTGTCTGCGCCCCGATCGCTGGCCGTTAGCCCACGTAGGGCGTGATCTTCAGACGCACTTCGATCCCGTCGATCTCCTCGGCATCCATGTCCAACGTGGTGGAGGAAAAGACGATGTCCTGCGCCAGCACCTCGCCTCTGACCAGCTCGAGCATCGCCGGATCGCGCAGCATCTCCAGGACCTCGCCCGCGGTTTCGTAAAGGATCGAGATCCGCTGGCTGACGTCGAAGCCGGCGTCCTTGCGCAGGTTTTGCACGCGGTTGACGAGCTCGCGCGCGAGGCCTTCTCGGCGCAACTCGGGCGTGAGCTCGGTGTCGAGTACGACCGTCATGCCTTCGCCGGCAAGGGCGGCGCGACCACCGAGCACCTCGCGCGAGATGAGCACCTCGTCGAGCGTGATCGTGTCGTCGCCCATCGCCAAGCTGCCGGTTCGCTGGAGTGAAGCCACCGCAGCGGGGTCGAGCCCCGCGATCGCCTCGGCGACCGCCTTCATGCGCGCGCCCAGGCGCTTGCCGAGCACCTTGAAGTTCGCCTTCACGGTCACCGAACACAGCGCCGAATCATCCTCGGCGACCTCGATGCGCTTGATGTTGAGCTCGCCGAGAATCTCCTCGGAGAACTCGAGCACCGCACGCCGCACCTGGGCATCGGGACTCGCGATCGTGACCAGCGCCAGCGGTCGGCGCACTGCGATCTTCTCGCGCTCGCGCACGGCCAACCCGAGATTGACCGCCCGCCGGACGGCCTCGACATCGTGCTCGAGCGCCACGTCGCGCAGCGTGGGATCGAGCTGAGGCCATCGCGACAGATGCACGCTGGTCTCAGTTGCGCCGAGCCCGGTGTCGATCACCAGCCGCTGGTACAACCACTCGGTCACGAAGGGGATCACCGGGGCCATCGCCTTGGTCACGGTCACCAGCACCCGATACAGCGTGGCGTACGCTGCCTGCTTGTCACCGTCACCTTCGGCGCGGCTCCGCCAGTAGCGCCGCCGCCCGCGACGGATGTACCAGTTGTTGAGATCATCGCAGATCCGCGTGAACGCGGGCACCACGTTGGACAGCGCATAGCCGTCGAATTCGTGCCCGAGCTCGTCGACGAAGGCGACGACGCGACTGAGGATCCAGCGATCGAGCGCACCGCCGGGCCGGCTGTGGAGGTCCTCCGCGGTTGGCGACCAGCCATCGGCTCGGGCATACGTCACCAGGAAATTGTACGCGTTGTACAGCGGCAGGATCACCGTCCGTACGGTGTCGCGCACGCCCTTTTCCGAGAATCGCATCGGCTCTGCACGCACCGCGGCGCTCGAGATCAGATACGCCCGCAAGGCATCGGCACCGTACTCGTCCACGACCACGAGCGGGTCGGGGTAGTTCTTCAGGCGCTTGGACATCTTCTTGCCGTCCTCGGCCAAGACCAGTCCGTTGACGATCACGTGCTTGAACGCGGGCCTGTCGAACAGCGCGGTCGCCAGCACGTGGAGCGTGTAGAACCACCCTCGGGTCTGATCCAGCCCCTCGGCGATGAAGTCGCACGGGAGGTTGTTCTCGACGTACTCGCGCTTTGCCTCGTTGATCGGGTACTCGTTTTGCGCGTACGGCATGCTGCCGGACTCGAACCAGCAGTCGAAGACCTCGGGCACTCGGCGCATGACCCCACCGGGGGTCTTGGCGGAGGCGAAGGTGACGTCGTCGACGGTTTCGCGGTGCAGATCGGTGATCGAGCCGACCGCCAAGCCTGCGAGCTGTTCGAGCTCGGCGATCGACCCGATACACACCACGTCGGTGGGATCCTGATCGCAGCGCCAGATCGGGATCGGCGTGCCCCAGTAGCGGTTGCGCGCGACGTTCCAGTCGCGCGCTCCACCCAGCCAGTTGCCGAATCGCCCGGTCCCGACGTGCTCGGGCACCCAGTGGATCTTCTCGTTGTTCGCGACCAGCCGAGGGCGGAGCTGCTCGACCTTCACGAACCACGTCGACAGCGCCATGTACAGCAGAGGCTCTTCGGTGCGATAGCAGTGCGGGTAGGGGTGGACGATCACGTCTTGATCGACCACGCGCCCGCGCGCTCGCAGCAGCTGCATGATGCCCTTGTCGGCGTCCTTGACGTGCTGGCCGGCAAAATCGACGACCCGCGCATCGAACACACCCTGCAAGCTGACCGGGTTCACCAGCGGCAAGCCTTCGGCGCGTCCGACCTCGTAGTCGTCCTCGCCGAAGGCCGGCGCCTGGTGGACGATCCCGGTGCCGGCGTCGGTCGAGACGTAGGTCGCAGCGACCACGCGAAACGCCAGGCGCTTGCCAGCCTTTTCGCGCAACTCGGCGAAGTACGGAAACAGCGGCGCATAGGGGCGGCCGACCAGCGCGGTGCCTTTGAGCGTCGCGAGCAACTCGACCTCGCCGAGCTTGCCGCGCTGCTGGTAGTCGGCCAGTCGTCCAGGCTCGAGGTAGGCGACCTCGCCGGTCTCCACCACGCGAACCTTCACGTAGTCGAGCTCCGGGTGCACCGCGAGCGCGAGGTTGCTCGGCAGCGTCCAAGGTGTCGTCGTCCACGCCCACAAAGACGCGTCTTCGTCCTCCAGAGCGAACCGTACTGTCAGCGAGGGATCTTGACGGCGCTTGTGCCCGTCTTTGCGGGTGATCGGGTCGCGTTCTTGGGGCCCCTGAGCGACCTCGAAATTCGACAGGGGCGTGCCGAGCACCGGAGACACCGGCTGCACACGGTGGCCCTCGTAGACCAAGCCATCCGCCCAGAGCCGGTGGAAGACCCACCAGACGCTTTGCATGAAGCCGGGGTCCATCGTCTTGTAGTCGTTGTCGAAGTCGACCCAGCGACCGAGCCGCCGCACGGTCTTGCGCCATTGCTCGGTGTAGCGCAACACGCCGGCACGACAGGCGGCGTTGAACGCAGCGATGCCGTGGGCCTCGATCTCGGCCTTGCCGTGGATCCCGAGCTCGTCCTCGACCAGACTCTCGATCGGCAGGCCGTGGCAGTCCCAGCCGAAGCGGCGCTCGACCGCGAATCCGCGCATCGACTGGTAGCGCGGCACGATGTCTTTGATCGTGCCCGGCAAGATGTGTCCGTAGTGGGGCAGACCCGTCGCGAACGGGGGCCCGTCGAAGAACACGAACGCAGGCGCAGTGCCGCGGCCCCGCGCCGCCTCGGCGCCGAGCCGTAAGCTGCTCGCCTCGACCCCGTTGTCGTCCCACAGCTGCAACATTTCCTGCTCCTGCCGGGGGAGATCGAGCTGTGCGGGTGCGGCTCGGAGCGTCGACGCTTCGCGAAGTCTTGGTGCCATGGCGGGTCTCGTCGGACGGCGGGGTGCGCTCGGGGGTCGCATGGCGGCTGAACGCCGGCGCTGCGAGGCCAAGCTGTGGCAAGCGCGCGCGTCCCGGTCAAGGGGTTTACAGCCAGAACCACGGCCATCCCAGCGAAATTGCCCCGGCTCAGGGCTCGGGGTATTCTCCTTCGTCACTCGCCTCTGGAATCCCATGACCCGCGTCAAACTCGCCTCGTTCTCCCTCGCTTTTTCAGCCTTGCTCGCCGGTTGCCCAGAGTCCGCACCCGGCGTGAGCTCGCAGTCGCCGTTTCGTGACAAGTGGCGCACCGAGCACGAGGGCGAATTCCTGGCGCTGGACGAGGAGGGGCTCCCGGTGATCGGAGACATCCTCATCGGCAGCTCGGACGACAGCCGCGACAACTTCATCAACCGCGGCGATGTCACCGTCACGTTCGACGGTGAGGCCGATCGGATCAAGATCGAATTTCGTCGCTTCACGTTCGCCGAGAGTTCAGAGGCTGCCGACACGATCTTCGACAAGCTCGAGATGTGGGCCTTCAACGCCTCGACCAACTCGCCGAAGAAACCCGACGACATGGACGAAGAGGCCCGCTGCGGCGGCGAGAACGAGGATGGCGATTCACTCCCGTGGCAGGACGGCTGCGCGGTCTACGTGTACTACGACGGCCAGAACCAGCTGCAACGCGCGGGTGTCGACATTCGCGTGACCTTGCCTGCCGACTACCGCCAGAAGGTGACGATCGGGACCACCGACAACGTCATCGAGGACAGCTACCCCAACCGCGGCAACGTCTGTGTTCAGGGCCTCGACGGCAAGGCCGACATCGAGCTGCAAAACGGCCTCGCGTTCGTGTCGGTCGTCAGCACCACCGCGTATCCGGATTGCCCCGCCGATTTGATCGCCGACTGCGAGAACTTCGTGGATCTCAACACCGGCGAGCCGGCGGCTTGGTCGAAGGATTGCGGCTGCATCAACAACGACTACGATCCTGGCAACGTGACCGTCGAGTCGCTCGAGCCGTCGTCGGCCAATATCACCGTGGACGTTCCCAGCGGCCTGTGGACCAGCTTCCGCGCCGAGAATGCTGGCGAGAACTCGCTGTCCGACAAGAACTGTCCGTCCACCATCGGTGAGATTGGCTCGATTGTGCTGGACGACGCGGCCAACGATCCGAACAAGCCGTGGCTCCGCGCCGGTATCGCAAACAAGCCAGAGGCCGCGCCGGCTGGTGGGTTCCGGGTCGATCTCAAGTCCAACGGCTGCGAGGCCGTCGCTGAGGTCGAGTCGCCTGACGACTGGGTTCCCGACGTCGTCGATCCTGAGGCGGACATTCGCGGCAAGACCGAGATCTGCGCGGGCTGTCTCTCCGGCAAGAGTTGCGAAGACCTGCTCCCGGGCAGCTGATCCGAAACGACGCCAGACGGGCCACGCCCGCGCTCACACCGGGCGCGGGTCGGGCAGGCCCGGTGGCAGGCGCTCGACGAGCACCGCTCCGCGAATGTGGCGAAGTTCGGGCAGGTTGGTCAGCGGGCGTCCGCCGATCTGCACGACTGCGGCTCCGCTCGCGCTCGCCGCTCGGATCGACTCGTGGCCCTGCTCTTCGGTGCAACGCACGATGCAGCACATCGGACCCGCAAGCGGCAACGCGGGGATTGGCCAGTCGACCGCGAACGCGGCGGGCGCCAAAAACGGCCCCGCAGCTCCGGTGTGCTCGAGCACGCCCCCAGGACACCAGACCTCGACGCGGGGATCGGCGTGCCACTGGGTCTGCGCAGCCGTGAACGCGATGCGGGTGGCCTCGTCGACGGGGCCCGCGAACGACCCAGGATCGCTTGCAGGACCCAGCAGCGCACCGACCCAGAGTCGGTGCAGGTGCCGCCGCAACAGGTCGGTGGGACCGACCACGCAGGCGACGTGAACCCCGCGAGGATCGAGGCCGCCGCGCCGCAGGCACGTGCGCGCCAGCGAGTACGCGGCGAGCTCGCGATCGGCGGTCGCGTCGACCCACGCGATGCGTGGCACCGCCGGCACGACGCCGATCTGCGGCCACGTGCGCGGATTTCCCTCGCCGCGATCGCCGGCGGGGACGGTGTCGTCGATCAGCGTGAGTGCCCCGGCTGGGAACAGCGAGATCATGTCGTCGATGAGCGCAGCCGTCGCGGTACACGCGTTGGGCTCGGCGGAAAAACCGACGGGCCGACCGGCGAGCAGGCACGCCCACGCGACCTCGATCGCTTCGAGCGGCTGGGCGCGCAGCTCCACGACGCGCGCACCGCTTTCGCGGGCGTCGGAGCCGCGGCTCGATCCCGCCGCGGCTGCCATTGCAAACAGCCGCCCCTGCATCGCGCCGACCAGCTGCTCGCGATCCCACGCGACCAGATGCAGCTGCTCGGCGAGTGCTGCGCAGACCTGATCGGCGCGCTGCGCCAGGCGCCCAGCGAAGGTCGGGAACACCCGGCGCGCGGTCGCTGCGAGCGGAACCGCCACGGCCTCAGCCTCAGCTGTTGAACACGAAGATCGCGATCAACGACGCGCCAACACCGATCCCGACCCCGGCGATCACGGCGTAGAGCACCGTCCGACTCGGAGGCGGGGGCCCGCCCGCCGCCGGCGGCTCGGTGCGATCGGCATCCCCCGCAGACGGCAATTTGTTGATCAGCTCGACGTTTTGATGGCGTGGTGGCACACGCCCGCCCAGCCGTCGCGAGATCTCGCCAAGCTTCACCACGAGCTCGTCGAAGGTCGGCCGCACGTCGGGCCGACGACTCATCATGCGCCTGCACAGGTCGCTCAGCTCCTCGTCGAATCCTGCGATCTCGAGCTTGAGCTGGGGCCGCTCGGCCTTGAGGTGGCGGCGAACAACGGCGGTGTAGTGGTCGTCCTGCCCGCCCTTGCGAAACGGCGGATGCCCGCTGCACATGTGAAAGAGCGAGCAGCCCAGCGCATAGACGTCGGCCCGCGCATCGACCTCGTCGCCCATCGCTTGCTCGGGCGCGAGGTAGTCGGGGGTGCCGACGAACACGCCGGTCGCGGTGATGGAGAGGTCTTCTTGCAGGGCCTTGGCGAGACCAAAGTCGGTGACCTTGACGATGCCCGCGTGGGTGACCACCAAGTTCGACGGCTTCACGTCGCGGTGGACGACGCCGGCGCGTTGCGCCTCGGCGAGTCCGACTGCGGACTGGCGGATGACCTCGGCCGCGTCGCCGGGGTGCAAAGGCCCCGAGCGCTTGAGCATGCCGCCGAGATCCTCGCCGTCGAGGAATTCCATCGCGAGGAACGGACGACGCTCATGCTCGCCGATCGCATAGATCTGAACGATGTTGGGATGGTTCATCGCCGCGAGCGCGCGGCCCTCCCGCAAGAACCGGGTCTTGAACTCGGTCGACTCGCGGTGCTTGGCACCCAAGATCTTGAGCGCGACGCGGCGCCCGAGTTGCTCGTCGACGCCCTCGAATACCTCTCCCATCGCGCCCTTCCCCAGGAGTCGGATGACTCGGAAGTGACCGATAATTTCGGGTACGGGGGCGGACATCGCCACGCGCGAAACTATCACGGGCCTGGCCGGGCCGGATAGGGTCCGGCGCCTTGCCCGCACTTGCTCGGGATGGTCGCGGACGTCGGCTGCCCAGCAAGGCGCGCGCCCCCGATGAATCAGTGGGCTTGCAGCGCATCGACGGCGCTGCTGTGCGCCCGTTTGACGGTCGCGAGATCCTCCATCGGCATGGGCTCGCGAGCGACCTGGCCTGCCATGGGGGGGGACGAGGGCGGACCGATGTGGGGACCGGCTTGCTCGAGTTTCGCCTGGCGCTTGGCCTCGCGCTGGGCCTCACGGTCGGCTTTTTCCCAGCGCTTGCGATCGTCCGCGAGGGTCTTGCGCAGCTTCGCGAGCTCGGCCGCCTGGCCGATGAGCGCAGCTTCGTCGAGGCTCTGGGCGAGCTTGCGCGCGTGGGCCTCGGTGTCGCGCAACAACGTGTCGGCCCCGGCAAAGTCCCCGATGCGGGCCATCGCGATCGCGTCGAGCAAGGCGGCCGCAACGCGTGCGACCGCGACCGCCCGGGCTACCTCGTTGTTCATGGCCG
>CANLQR010000123.1 GCA_947492135.1 Deltaproteobacteria bacterium
CGTCGGTCTTGGCGGTGAGCATCAGCACTGGGATGTCGCGTGTCACCTCGGACTGCTTGAGGCGGCGACAGACCTCCGTGCCAGGGATGTCGGGCAGCATCAGGTCGAGCACGACGAGATCGGGAAGCGGGGCAGCGGAGGCCAAGCGAAGCGCTTCGTGACCGCCGGACGCCAAGAGCGTGCGAAACCCTTCCCGCTCGAGATTGAACGCGATCGTCGAGGCCAGATCGGCCTCGTCGTCGACGATGAGAACGAGTGCCGTCATCCGCGATCACGCTCGGATTACCACGAATTCAGGCAATGAACCGTGACATCCCGGTGACGGCCGTGAAACGAGGCGCCGTCCCTCCCGCTCGAAGGGCGGCTGAGGTCCGAGGTCAAGGCTCGCAGATTGTGCGCTGGTTCACGCTCGACATCGCCGTGTTCGGCGCTGTGCCGACCACCTGGAACTCGAGTCCGCAGCGCTGGTACGCGGTATCCCCCGAAACGGCGTTGCGCACGATTGCGCCGGTCTGGGCGGCCACACCGACGTACTTGCCGTCGGGCGACCAGATCACCTCGTTGTGAAACGTCCCGGTCGACATGGTCCAGCGCTCCTGGAGGTCGTCGTTGTCGTAGACCGAGATCGCCATCCCCCCAGAGCGCTGATGTACCGCGAGAAAGCTGGCACCGTCGGCTGCGGGAAGGATCTCGTTCACGGATCCGTCTCCGACCGCGCGGCTGCGCACGTGCTGACCGTTGTCGACGAACAGCTCCATGCGGCTGCCGTTCCAACGCACACCGTATTGGCGACCTTCGCGGTCCAGGGCGAGTGGTGCGACCTGCCCGGCCTTGAGATCGACCGCCTTGCGTTTGACCTCGGCATCGCTGAGGTCCGAGCGGAGCTCGTCGAGGGTGTAGAAACGCAGGCGGTTCGCGCTGTCGAGGGACCACATCACGGCGTCGGGTTGAGTCGGCGCACCGTGCCCGAGCAGACCGGTGCGATACGACTGATCTGCGATGATGTAGGGCCCGCGAAAGGCCGCTTTGTCGATCTCGAACACGCGGCTGTCGTTGACGGTGCTGTTGCGGTCGATGAGCAGCAACCGTCGGGTCGTATCGACCTGGACCGAACGAACCGATCCGTTGACACCCGCATCCGCGACGGTCTTGCCGCTGCGCCAATTCACCAGGCGCACACCGCCCATGCCGTCGACGAGTATGACGTGATCGTTGTCGACGAAGCGCACGCGAAACACCCCGTTGAAGGGGTCGGTCGGTAGCTCGGCTGCGGCCCGCCGGTCACCACCGAGCGGCTCGACCCAGACTGGGCCTTGGGGGTACACCGCGGCGATCAAGGTGCTGTCGGGCGAGATCGCCAGTGAGCTCGCCTGGAGGCTGCGGTAGCCGAGAAAGTGGTGCTTGCCGCCGCTGACCTGGGCGACATAAAGCCAGCTGCCGTGGGCGGCGATGTGCCGATCCGCGGCGAAGGCCTGCACGCGGAGCTGGCTGCTGAAATCCTGTGGCGGAGCGGTGCGCGGGAACAGGGTCTTGCTGTTGATGTCGATGAGCCACGACACGCTGCCGTCATTGGCCGAGGTCATCAGCCGGGTCGGTGACACGAATCCGACGCCAGGTACGGTGTGGGCTGCGGCGGTCATCGGGATGCGCTGATCGGGCGCGTCCTTGCCGAGCTCGACGATGCCGATGTCCCACTGGGTTCCGTTCCAGCGCTCGACGATCGCAGCGCGCGCACCGTCGGGCGAGACCGACAAAGTCGACGGGCCCACGGCGACCATCGACGTGAACAACTTGGGTGAGCCGCCGCGGCGCACGGCAGGCTTGCCGTTGGTGACGAGCTCGATCGGTTGCAGCTCGAGCTTGGTCGTCCCCGACGCCTCGGGTGTGGCGATGACAGCGAGCACGTGTGTGCCGTCGCTGGACACCCGCAGCGAGCCTGGCCGAAACTTGCGCTCCTCGAGACGCGCGAGTTCCTTGCCCGCCGTGTCGAGCAGACGGATCGTGTGGTCGCGGAACAGCGCCACAACGTGCTTTCCGCCGGGCAATACGTGGCCCTCGAACAGCGGGGAAAAAGGTGGCAGCTCGGCCAGCGTGCGGATCCGATCGTCGCGGTCGACCTCGAGGATCTTCGCACCGCCCGAAGCGTCGACCATGAACACAGTCCAGGCCTGGCCGGCGCGCGCGAGCGACATCGACTGTGGCGCCCGCACCGGCAATGCGACGGGCTCCCGCGAACCGTCGAGGGCACCCCAAAGTCGGGCACCTCCGACCACGTCGCTGGTCAGGGCACCGCCACCGTCCGGGGCGATCGCGAGCCTGTCGATGGAGCCCGAGTGCGCGACACCGGGTCGGCGCAAACGAAAGGCAGGCGTGGTGTCGTCAGACCGGGCCACGACCGCTTTTCCGGCCGCCGTTGGGTCGCCCGCGGAGTCGACGGGCGGGGTCGGTCCGTCGGTGCGGCACGACGAAGCCAGCCCCAGTGCGATCACCAGGGCGAACGGCCGAAGAGGTCGCTTCATGGCTGCGGTTTTACAGCGTCTGGAGGAAGGCAACCAGGTCGGTGATCTGGGCGTTGTCGAGGCGGGAGGTGCGGCCCATCGCGTGGATGCTGCCGTTGTTGCGCAGCAACGACTCGAGCGAGGTGGCGCTGCCGTCGTGGTAGTAGGGCGCGCTCTGGGCGAGCCCGATCAGCGAGGGGGTGTCGACGGAGCCCAGGTCGGCGGCGAGTTCGTGGCGCTTGCGGTCGGTCGACATCGCGCCGTCATGGCAGTTGAGGCAGCCCGTGGTGTCGCTCTCGAACAGCTTCTTGCCGCGGGCGACCGCGGTGCTGTCTTCGACGGTCGGGGTCCGGGGCTTGGGCAGCGCAGTCACGAACGCCTGCAGATCGCCTGCCTGCGCGTTGGAGATCCCGCTGCCCCCGAGCCGCTTGACGGTGCTGGTGAGGCTCACCGTGAGGTTGGCGTCCTGGCCATCCCATTTGAAGGGGTGGGTATCCACGAGGCGCCCCGCGAGGAATGGGGTCTGCAAGATGTTGCCCTGGAGGAACCATGTCAGCCCGTCGGAGCGACCTTCGGCGTGGCAGCTCGCGCAGGCCATGGCACCCGCGGTCGAGATCATCGGGCTGCGACCCTGACGGAACAGCTTCTTGCCGCGGAGCTCAGCCTCGGTGAAGTTGCTCTTCGCGAGCTCTCCGCTGTACGAGACCACCGTGGGCGCCTGCGTCGAGTCGGGGTCGCCCTTGAGCCGCACGATCTTGCGGGTCAGCGAGCAGAAGACCAGCACGTTGCCGGTGTCGTCGTCGACAGCGAGGCCGTCGGGTGCACAGCTTCCGGCGCTGTCGACCACGCTGTGCTGCCAGCCCATGTGGACCGACGACTGCGAAACGTCGGAGATCGCGAGCACGTCGTCCGAGCCATAGCCCGCCACGTAGAGCGTGTCGCTCTGTCCGTCATAGGCCATCGCGCGGGGCTGATGCAGTGAGGTGGCTGCCATCGCCGTGCGAACTCCGCGTTGCTCGCCTGCGTCGGGGGTGTCGAGAAATGCGAGGCGGTGGTTCACCGGCGCGGTGAAGCCACTGCCTCCACCGTAGCCGCCGCTGGGCGCTTCGAAATCACCCGTCGCCAGCTGCGGGGTGCTGAGCTGGTGGGGTACGACAGCCACGCCGTTGCCGACATAGGCCGCCGCGAACGCGTTGCGAACGAAGCCCTTGCCCCTGTCCAGACTGAAGGCTGCGGCTTTGCTTGGTGCGCCGGTGACCCCGTTGGCGCGTTGCTCACCGAAGTTGTTGTTGGCCGCGGGGGCCGTCGTGGTCGGATCGAGCGAGACGAAGGACAGCCGTGGCTCGCCGTCGGTTCCGCGGAGGTCGACGCGACCCACCACGCCCGTGGTCAAGAAGGTGACCAGGGCTTCGTTGCCGTCGGGAGAGATCGAGACGCCGCGGGGCTCGGGTCCGAGTTCCAGCGACCACTTCTCGAAGCCGGAAGTCGTGTCGAACGCGGTGAGGCGCTGGTCCGCGACCTGAGTGACCAAGAGCGTTGCGCCGTTGGGCGCGAGCGCGACGCCGAAGGGCTCGGCCGCGGTGCGTAGCGCGTCGGTCTTCTTCAGGCCGCCATCGGCGAGCGAGATCACCAAGACCTGGTCGTGGGCGCGATCGACGACGAACGCGCGGTCATGCGCCCGATCGACGACCAACTGCGAGGCCTCCTGGCCAACGTTGAGGTGGGCGATGACGTTGCCGTCGCGATCGGCGCGGAGCAGTTTGCCGCTGTCGGCGTCGATCACCAGGGCGCCATCGGCGAGCGCAGCGATCGTGCTTCCTGCAAGCGACGCCATCGCAGCCTTGGCGGCTGGGGCATGCGTGCTGCCCAGCGGTGGGTCTTGGAGCTGGAACCCGATGTCTGGGGCGTTGCCGCGGAAGTCCTCATTGAAGTGGGGCATCGACTTGGATCGCGCCTCGGCGGCGGCGACCGCGACGCAAAGGACGGCGGCGGACAAGACGGTGACGGTTCGCAGAGTGCGCGGCATTGCGTTGCTAGTGACGCGCGAGTCGTTGGATTGTTCCATTTTTCCTCGCGTCGCCGTTTGCCCCGGAGTTGCGCTGGGTCCAAGACACGTCGTGCCATGCTGATGTGCCTGGTGCCGCGCGCTGTTGCCCATGACGGTCGCAACGCGGCCGCGCGCCCCGTTTGGGACGAACTCATGCCCACGTGTCGACGAACGCAGCGCCTAGTTTGGGGCGCGCCCGTATCGCTGGGTCAGGCCGTGGGTTGCCACAGCCGCCGCCGCAGGGGCGCCCCAGATGATGTTGCCGCGAATGCCGAAGTACAGCATCCCGCTCGCCTGAGTGCGAAACCGCTCTGGCACATCCTCACGAGCCAGGGGGCTGTCGTATTGGCCGCCAAAGACGAGTGCCGCGAAGCCACCGAGGCTGAGACCGACGTCGGCAGAAACCCCGATAGGCCCGCGCTGCATCTCGTACTTTGGCGTGGCGCCGCCGAGATCGTCGGTTTTCCGGTTGGCGATCTTGAACGCGAGCGCGCTGGTGAACTCGATGGCAGGCGCGAACCGGCCCCGGCCGAGCCAGTACCTCCCGACCATTCCCAGGTTGCCCCAGGTGTCGCCGGTGTCGCTGAACACCACGCCTGCCTTCGGGCCCAGCGTCATGCGCGTGTACCGAGTGCGTCCCCGGGCTTCGGTGAGCACGGGGATGTTGACCCAAACATCGTACTGGGCGCGTCCGCTGGACCACTTGCGGGCAGATCGCTCGCGTACATCACCCTGGCGAAACCGCGGAGCGAAGGCTCCCATCGCCTGGCCCTCGATGGTGAACCCACATAGCGGATCGGCGATCAGGCAGCGCCACCGCACCGTTCTTCCGGGTGGACCCGGGTCCGGCGCGATCCCGTGACGCTTGCGAAGCGCCTGCATGTCGGCCTCGGTATAATAAGGAGGAGCGCCTTCGCCATTGCCCGCAACGACGCGGAAGGTCTCTCCTGACGGCGGTGGCTCGGCCTCGACGTCGTCGACCACCGTTTCGGGCTGTGCGGGGACTTCGTCCGCGGAAGCCTCCGTGGCGGCAGCCGGCTCGGAAGCCGGCGGCGCTGCGACGTCGGGCGTCGGCGCGGCGGTCGGCGCCGCCTCCTCGAGTGCCCGCGGCCGTTGGACCTCTGGCGCCACACTCATCCACGCCAATGCCAGAGCGAGTACGTTCACAGCGCACCTCCGATAACCATGCCGGCAAGCGCGAGCGCAATCAGTGGACCCGCCGCGATGCCGTGCGCGCGCATGCCGAGCATGACCCGCGCGTCGCGATCGAGGAAGTCGCCGCCAGCGAACAACGTCGCCCAACCACCAATCCCGAAGCCGATCTCTGCGTGGGTACCCCACAGCGCGACGTTGCTGTCCAGGACCGCAGAGCGCACCGCGCCAATGGTGAGATCGAGGTGGAGGCCATGGGCCTTCTTGCTCAGCCAGATCTGGTTGACCAGGCCCACACGGCCCGCGTCGGTGCGCTTGGACTCTCCGACCGAGGAGTCTTCCGTGCTGCTCTCGACGGTGACCGACCCGGTCCCGCGCGACCAACTGCCCACCACACCCAGGCCCCATGGGTGCCAGGTGCGACCGGCGTACATCATCGGCCGGAACACGAATCCACCATGCACGACGAACTGGCTGTACGGCACGTCGGGACCGGCGTTGCTCGCCGGCACTCGCAGGCCCGCCGCGACGCCGGCAGAGATCAGCAGCGAAGCACGACACCAGCTCCCATCGACAAAACAAAACGCGCCCTTGCCGACCGACAGCACGGGCTTGCGGCCGCGTTGCAACGCCGCGACGTGTGCGGTGTCGGAGGCTGGTTCCGCTTCGAAGAACGGTCCGTACTCACCGGGGTTCCGCTTGCGCGGCGTACCGTCGATTGCTGCATCGTCGGTCGCTGCATCGTCGGTCGTTGCGCCGTCGGTCGGGGCGCCACTACTTGGGGCTCCCGCGAGCGAGAAGCCCAACGCAAAAGCAATCGAGGTGAGTGCAGGCATGGGTCGACCGGCTCCGGAGCTTATCCCATCGTTGCGCGACGGCTGGCGGTGGAGACAACGGCGCGACGCGCACGGGCTTACGCCCCGAAACGACGAGTCCAACAACACCTGGCGTCCGTCCGGCAAATTCGGGCCCGAGGACGCCCCGAGACTCCCTTTCGCTGTCGATCAGGCGGCCTGCCCGGTGGTCATCGGCCCCGGGGCGGCTCGCTGCTGGGCCAGGTCGCCAAGCGCGCGTTCCAGCAAGGCGCTGCCCCCATCGCGCGGGCGATCTCCGGGTCGTCGCAGTGCCGTCCGAACTTGAAGCGTCGCAACCCCCATTGGAAAGGGGTAGTGCCCGGCCGCGGCGACGGCACCGCCCAGCCGCATCGCCACCGCGTCGCGGCCGCCCGCGCTCGTACACGGCAGGACCACCATCACGTGCTCGAGCGGCATCGCGATCGCAGGGAAGTTCACGATCGTGACACCGCCCTCGAGGGCCGGTGGTCGCTCGAGTGGATCGCACGCGCCCACCCGATCCGCGCCGCGCAGCTGACGGGCGATGCACGCGGAGATCGCTGCTGCGCGCGTGGCGTCCCCGGCAGCGCCGATCAACACCGAGAGTTCCTCGAAGTCGAGATGACAACGCCGCACCTCCCGGGACAGATAGCCGAGGATCGAATTGGGCACCAGCGGCGCTTGGGCACAGCCGAATTCCGGCAGCGACGGAAGAACTCGCGCCAGCTCGTCTTCACTCCTGCGCAGCGCACGACCCAAGCGCATGTCCTGGATCACCAGTGCCGCGAGTTCGCCGTCGGCGTCGGCGGGCAGGTTCATCCAGCGCAGCCGCAGCGCGGCCTCGCGGCCGTCGGAAGGCACAGTGGTCACCGGATCGCCGGACCGCAGTCGCATCAGCCAGGGTGTCGGTAGACCCACGCGACCAAATATCTGCTCGATCTCGTGGCCGATCAGACATGAGCGGGGGGTCGCCAGCAGCTCGCACGCCCCGTCGTTGGCGAGCGTGACGCGGTGGTGCCGAAACACCACGACACCGTCACTGAGGCCATCGCAGAGGATTTCGAGGGCGCTGTTCGGGATCACGTACGGCATGCGAGCCGTCTATCGCCCGATCGTCTGCGAGTCTTCAGCCGTGGCCATCTTGGGCCGCTGCTGGCCCGCTCGCCGGCCGCTCGGGGCGGGCTGCGTCCAGAAACGGCACGAACGGGAGCAGCAACATGCTGGGGATGGTCGCCACGAAGCTGAAGGCGAAGTAGGGCGCGAACCCTCCGAACGCCTCGACCAGAAACCCACTCGCCACGCCGGCGATGGTGAACCCGACGCTCATGATTGCGGTGAGCACGGCCATGTGCGTGGCCTTGTGTCGCGGGTCGCAGCAGCGCATCAGGTAGACCATGAAGACCGCGGTGCCGAGTCCGGCGCCGATGTCCTCGACGATGACCACGCTGCCGACCCACCAAGTACCGAGCGCGGCCGGATCGGGCTGGGCCGCGAGCACGACGTACAGCAAGTTCGGGACGTTCTGCGCGAGTACCATCGGCCACAGCCAGCGGCGCAGGCCGTGCTTGGAGATCAGCCAGCCGCCGGCAAGCGTGGCTGCGAGCGTGGCGGTGATGCCGAAGGTGCTGTTGACGAGCCCATAGGTCGCAAGGTCCATCCCGCAGCTGTCGCGCAGGAACGGCTGGCGCATCTTCATCAAGAACGACTCGCCGGTGCGAAACAGCAGGATGAACGCGAAGGCTCGGCCCATCTGGGGTTGATCGAGCAGGTCGACGAAACCCTTGGCGTAGCGCGAGTCCTTCCGGTCCAGCGCCGCGCGCAGCCGCCCGAGGGATGCCAGCCCGACTCCGAGCGCGACCAGGAGGAACAACAAGACCCACTCGGAGAACTCGAGGACGCCCAGGCCCGGAATGCTCGCGAAGCGCCGTCCGATGAAGGCGCCGGCGAGCCGCAAGAAGGGCATCGCGTAGTCGAGGACGATCACGGCCATGACCACGGCCAGCGCCACGAACACGCGCGGTCGCAGCAGCGACAGCAACCACTTTCGCAAGGGCTCGCCGCGGCGTTCGAGGTCGGGCAAGAAGGTCCAGTGGTATCCGAGCAGCACGGCCATCACCAGCGCCGCGCTGGCCCAGGTCGCGCGCCACCCCGCGACGTCGGGATCGGCGAGCACGAGGATCGGCCCACTCGCCAGCAACACTGCACCGCGGTAGGCGGCGGCGCGCAGACCAACGAAGCGCGACTGCTCGTCGCGGTCGAGCGTCTCGAGATAGTAGCCGTCGATCGCGACATCGTGGGTCGCCGCAACGAAGGCGAGCACGATGAACGCGATCGAAGCCAGCCACAGCGGGATGCCATCGCCGAACACCATCAACAGCAGCAGCACTGCCAGCACCGCCCACTCGCAACCGAGCATGAATCGGCGCTTGGTCTCGTAGTGGTCGAGCAGTGGTGCCCACAGAAATTTGAGGTTCCACGGGAGGTGGAAGATCGCGGTCAGCCCGATGACCTGGAGACTCGCGCCGAGCTCCTTGAACAAGACCTCGGCCACGTTGTTGACCACGGCATAGGGAAACCCCTCGGCAAAGTAGGTCGTCGAGACCCACCAGGCCGGGTGGCGGGGGCCGCTCTTGCCGGCATCCGCGGGGGTGGGCACCTCCAGGTGTGGCGACGACGGCATCGGCGGGGATCGCCCGAGGCGAACCTGAGGAGATATACACGCGGCGCCGCGGTTTCAGAAATGATGCGCGGCCCTTCGCGGGGAGCGGGTGGTTCAACCGTCACGCCAGGCGAAGAAGTGGGCCCAGGCCAATACCCCGGAGAGCGCGGCGAGCACGAAGCACACCAGGGCCACGGACGCACGTACGCGATCGGCTGAGGCGGCGACCCAGCGCTGCCACGCGTGAGCGAAGCCGAGTCCGACGATCGGGATCGCAGGGATCAGGTAGCGGTGGTCGACGGTTGCGCCGCCCTCGGGCGTGCGGTGCAACGCCAGCAGTATCAACCAAGGGATCAGGGCGATCCCTTCACGCCAGCGCTTCGCGGCGATGAGCCCGGCGATGCCGACAAACATGATCGGCGACTGCGCCAGCATTCCAGCGTGGTGGCCAAGGCCGACCAGTGTCCACAGACCCGCGATTGGACTGCCGCTGAAGGTCTCGGCCCGCGACTGCGCGAACTCGAACGAAGCGTGGTGATCGTAGCCGATCGACCACCACGCCCCGAACGCGGCCTGGTGATAGGCGGCGGTGAGGGCGGCGATCGGCAAAGCGCCCACGGCGAGGTGATGCCATCCGCGTCGAGGGACCAGTAGCGCGAGCTGCACTGTGATCGGTACGATCAGCAGGTAGTCGCTCGCGATCGCCCAGGCGCCACAAAGGCCGGCGAGCCACCAGGCGCTGCGCCCCCGCTCGGGCGCCCGGGCACACGCGAGCAACATGGCGCACCACAGTGCGCCGCTGGTGACGTGCGAGAACAACACCGTCGAGTACGGCCCCCACAAGGTCGCCAGTGCCACGGTGGCGATCGCCGCGCCGCGTGCCCGACGGTCGAACTGCTCGCGCGCGAGCCACCGCTCGAGGCAGAACAAACCCAGCAGGCCCATCAGCGCCGCTTGCAGGCGGATCATCAGGGCAGTGCCTTGGTACTGCACGAGGGCGGGCGCCCGGCCATGCTTCTTCGCCCTGGCGGTGTAGGTCAGCGCAAACGGATCTCCCGCAGGCGTGACCAGGACCGCGCCGCTTTCGACCGCCTGCTGGCGCAGCGACGGATCGAGCTGCGCGCCGAGCCATACCGCGGGGAGGGCAGCGAACGCCGTGCCGGGGGGACGGTCCGAGTAGTGGTGGCCGTCGCGCTCGGCGCGGTCGACCCAGAGCGTCAGGCCCACGTCGGGGTCGATCGCGGTGGTCCGGTGGACCACCAGCGCGCGGGCGAGCGCCACATGCGAGCCGTCGTTGCTGCTCACGAACCCCCGCCCGATCCAGGCCCAGGCGATCACGTACGCCAGCAGCAGAAGCAGGAGCGGCCAGGGACGGCGGACTGGAGGGCTCATCGAAAAGCTGCCGCTGGCGAGCGCGCTTGTTATCGTAACCCAGGTGAGTCTCGCGCAGGCGATCTCCGACGCCGAGGCGCGGTTCGAGGCTCGGCGTCGGGCGGTGGGTCTCGTGGTCGCACCGCTGCTGTTCTTCGGCCTGTGGTGGCTGCCGATGCCGAGCTTGTCGCCGCAGGCACACGTGCTGGCCGCGGTGGCTGCGGCGACCGTGGCGCTGTGGATTACCGAGGCGATCCCGCTGCCGGCAGCCGCGCTGCTCGGTCCGGCGCTCGCGGTGGTGTGCGGGGTCGCCGAACCCAAGGAGGTGTTCGCACCCTTCGCCGATCCCCTGATCTTTCTGTTCTTGGGCGGCTTCCTGCTCGCCGAGGGGCTGGCGCGACAACGTGTCGATCGGCGCGTCGCTCTGTGGCTCATCGCGCGTCGCGTCGTCGCCGGTTCACCAGCCCGAGCGATGATCGCCCTGGCTTCGATCGCCTACGGATTCTCGATGTGGATCTCGAACACCGCCACCACGGCGATGCTCTTGCCCGTGGCGCTCGGCGTACACGCGACCATGCGTTCGGTGATCGGCGACGATCCCGACAACCGGCGCAAGATCGACAAGTTCGCCGGCGGGATGTGCCTCATGGTCGCGTATGCGTCATCGATTGGTGGCATCGCGACGCCGATCGGCACCGGGCCCAACGTGATCGCGATTGGCATGCTCGAGGACCGCCTCGGCGCAGGCCTCGACTTTGCCCAGTGGATGGCCTTTGCCCTGCCGATCTCGTTGGTCATGCTGCTGATCGCGCTCGCGATCGCGGTGCGAAGGTTCCCGGCCCCGGTCGCTCGACTGCCCGGCCTCGCCGATGAGGTCGCGCGTCAGCTCGCAGCGCTGGGCCCAGTGCGGGCCGGCGAACGCCGGGCGGTCGTGGTGTTCTTGGTCGCGGTCGCGGGCTGGCTGGCACCGTCGCTGCTGCGCCTGCTCGTGGGCGCGACCCACCCCTGGACGATCTGGGCCGGTGACGTGCTCGACGAGGGTGTCGTCGCGATCCTCTGCAGTTCGTTGCTGTTCGTCCTGCCCACCGGCGACGGGGAACGCCAACCGATTCTGGCGTGGGCGGACGCGCAGCGGCTCGACTGGGGCACGATCTTGTTGCTCGGCGGTGGACTGGCGTTGGGCAAGCTGACCTTTGCGACCGGGCTCGCCGAGGCCATCGGTCGGGGGGTCCTGGGCGGGCTTGGGCCGCTCGCGAGTCATCCCGTGGGTCTGATGATCAGCGCGATCGCGTTGATCCTGGTGCTCACCGAGGTGACCAGCAACACCGCGGTCACGGCGATGATGCTGCCCGTACTCATCGGCGTGGCGCAGGTCGCAGGGATCGATCCGCTGCCGACCGCGGTGCTTGCGACGATCGCGGCGAGCTTCGCTTTCATGTTGCCGGTCTCGACGCCGCCCAACGCGATGGCTTATGGCACCCGCCTGATCCGCGTCGAGGCGATGTTCGCGATCGGCGTTCGACTCGATGCCTGGGGCTTTGTCGTGCTGGTGGCTGCCGGCCTGCTGCTGGTACCCGCTGTGCTGTGATCCTACGGTCGCTTTGCCTGGGTCGAGCTCGCGTAGCGGGTCGGATCGGCGAGCGCCGCGAGCGTGAAACCCTCGCGTCGGAGTCGACAGCTGTCGCACGCACCGCAGGCCCGCACGTCGGGGTCGGTGCCGGCGGGGTCGTAGCAGCTGATCGTGTCCGCATAGTCGACCCCCAGGGAGTGCCCGAGCGTGATGATTTCGTGCTTGCGCAGCTCGGACAGCGGCGCTGCGATCGCGATCGGTCGACCCTCGACGCCGCGGCGAGTCGCGAGCGCGGCCATCTGGGCGAACGCCGTGATGAATTCGGGTCGACAGTCGGGGTAGCCCGAGTAGTCCAGCGCGTTGGTGCCGATCCAGATGTCGACCGCATCGATGGCCTCCGCCCACGCGAGCGCGTAGGCCAGAAACAGCGCGTTGCGGGCGGGTACATACGTCGGCGGGATGCCGTCGCTCGCGTCACCGAGCTTGGGCACCGCGAGTGCGCTGCCTTCGATCAGCGCGCTGGCGCCCACGAGGAGGCGCCCGAGGTGGCCGAGATCGACCGTCTCGTGGGCGACCGCGCCAAGACGTGTCGCCTGCCGGGCCGCGCATCCCAGCTCGGCTGCGTGCCGCTGACCGTAGCGAAAGCTCAGGGCAAAGACGCGACGCTTCGTGGCTGCGGCGGCGAGCACCGTGGTCGAGTCGAGTCCGCCGCTGAGGAGCACGACGGCGGCAGGAGGGTCGGGATGAGGCACCCCGACATCATGCCACGGTCAACCGCTGCTGCTCTCGCCGCCGCTGGGCTCGCTGCTGCCTGCGTCGTTCGGCGCCGTCGGGGCGCAGTTCGGATCGGGCTGCAGCGTCGGCTCGTCAGCGCAGCAGTACAACGCGAAGGTCTCGTTGTTGTACCCGAGGTTGCACACGCATGACGGCTGCAGGGCTTCGTCGAGGATGCAAACGCCACGATCTTCGCCACCGCAGAAGAACCCTTCGCAGGGGTTGGCAGCGTCGAAGCAATAGTTCTTGTCCTGGTTGCACTGTCCGATGCTGCAGTGGCCATCTGGCGCGAGGCACAGGCCCCCGAGGTTGCCTGGCGGTGCCGGCTTGTCGCGCTCGGCGCCCTCGAAGCACGCGGTCATCAACACCGCGGCAAGCATCGCCATCGGGAACTTCGCGAGAAACTTCGATCCAATCCTGCGTGTCATCGCGGCCTCACTCGATTGACTCGCACCATAGCAGAACGGTGGGTCGTCTCGCGAAGGAAATGTCGAGGCCCTTCGTTGGGCACGCCGTGCACAACGCTAGCGACGCGCAATGTCGAGCATCGCGTGCGAGGGACTGCCGAGGTCGTGAGCGACGCTACGTGTGTCGCGTGGGTTCGACGCCGACGAATCACGGGCCACCAGCACGACTCAGTTTCACAAGAAAACCCGTTAGGGCCTCGTATTCGTGACTCTGTACGCATATTGGGCAACATGCAAATGCGCTATGGGCAACTTGTCTGGGCATCATGCGAGTGCATGGGACGTGACCTTCGCCGCGCGCCGTGGCCAGGGATCGGCGAAGCCGCAAGTCAACGACGGCGTCCGCGGTCGTGCACGTTCGTACGCAATTCGATTCAAGCGGGAAGCACATCGGTGGGCTCGGCGACGCAACTCGGGTTTGACAAGCAGCGCGATCGCCCGATAGCTTGGGCGGGATGTCTGCTTGGTTGTCTGACTCGCCGCCCCGCGTTCCAGCTTCTCGTCGGGCATCGATGATCGCCGCTGCGATGTTGTTCGCACTGCCCCTCGCTGGACTGCCGAGCACGGCCACGGCCTCGCCGCTGCTCGATGTGGTCGCCGGACAGTTCTTCGCGGGGCCCAAGGTCACGCCCGACGAAGCCGCCCGCAAACGGGCGGAGGCCCAGGTGCTCGGCCGGCAGCTCGCGGCGGCCGATCCGGCAGGGGCCGGGATGCACTACGACAACCGGGCCTCCGAATGGGGCGACCCGGTGCTCTATCTCGATGCAGCCGACGCCTATCTGACCGCAGCCGACAAAGATGGTGAGATGCCGATGGCCGAGGCTGGCATCGAGCGGGCTCGCATCGCGCTGGACGTCCTGTACTTCCACCTCGACACTACGGCCGACAAGGACTTTCGCATGGTGGAGACCAGCGACATCCCCGACCTGATCGTGCGCGCGAACGCGGCGGTTGACCGTGGCGAGCGCCTGCTCGAGGATCTGGCGCGGCGCGGTGACGGCGAGGTGGCGTCGGCGGACAAGCCGGACAAAGCCAAGCGCGAGCGCAAGCCGATCAAGACCCGTCCGATGTTCATCGCCGGCGCAGTGGTCACGTCGCTCGGCGGTGCGTTGCTCGGCGTCGGTGGCGTCGGCCTGATCGTCGGGTCCGTGAACCAAAAGAAAGCCGAGGACCCCACGATCTACGGCACGGGCTACGATGCCGTGGAGGACAAAGGCGAGCGGGGCAACCTGATCGCGGGCGTCGGTCTCGGCATCGGCGGTGCGCTGGTCCTGGGTGGCGCCACGATGATGATCATCGCCAAGATCGCCGAGAAGCGTCAGGGCAAGGCGAAGGAAAAGAACGTCAGTTTCTCGCCGACCTTGAACGGCGCCACGATTTCGGGGAGATTCTAGTCATGGCCATCCTCCATCGCATGTCCACTCTCACGCTCGCGCTTGCGCTCGGAGCGTCATTCGGTTTGGCCTTCGTGCCGGCTTCGGTGTCGGCGAATTCGTTTGCGTGCGCCGACCCCAGCAATCTGTGCCTATCGCCCGGCGGTGGCGGCAAGTGGGAGGCTGGCGCGCAGGCGTCGGCGAAGGACAAGAAGAAGCGCAGCGACAAGTCGGGAGGTTCGATCTCCGTGACCGTCGAGGGCGGTCGCGGCAGTCTTTTCGTGAACGGGCGCTATGCCGGCACCGCACCGTTGTCGGGCATCTCGCTGCCGTCAGGTCGCAACGACATCCAGGTTCGCGATGGCTCGAGCGTGTTGTCGCAGGGCGTGATGACGGTTCCCAAAGGGGGATCGCTGAGTGTGACCGTGCGCCATCCTTGAGCTCACCCTTGCGGTCGGCGCCAGCCCAGGCCCGCGCCAGGCACCCTCGCCGACGGCCAAGGGACCCCGCCAAGTCCACGACAGCGGTCGCGCAAGGCCTACCGGTGCCCAAGCTGCCGCGTGGGCGGAATCGCTCCGCGTGAGGGTTGAGGCCTGACGGCCTCATCCGTATGATCCGGGAGTGGAGGGGACTGCGCAACGTTCGCGTCCACGCGGGTCCTTGGCCGCGGGTGCTCGGATCGGTCGCTACATCCTGGGGCGCCGACTCGCGCAGGGCGGAATGGCCGAGCTGTACCTCGCCAAGTCGCTCGGTATCGCCGGCTTCGAGCGACCGTGTGTACTCAAGCTCGTGCTGCCTCGGCTGACCGAGGACGCGGTGTTCGTGGAGATGTTCCTGACCGAGGCGCGTCTGGCTGCGACGCTGGATCATCCGAATGTCGTCCACGTAGTCGACACCGGCGAGGTCGATGGCGAGTTCTTCTTCGTGATGGAGTACGTGCACGGCCGCGACGTTCGGGCACTGCTTCGCGCGAGCAATCCCGGGACGGTGCCTCTGCACGCCGCTCTCACTATCGCCCACGGTGTAGCCGAAGGCCTACACTACGTGCACGAGCGGCGCGACCCCAGCGGGCGTTTTCTCGGACTCGTGCATCGCGACGTGTCGCCGTCGAACGTGATGGTGAGCTACGACGGCTCGGTCAAGCTCGTGGACTTTGGGATCGCGAAAGCGACCGAGATGCGCCATGCGACGCGAACCGGCGTGGTCAAGGGCAAGGTCCACTACATGTCGCCCGAGCAGTGCGAGGGGCGCCCGCTCGACCGCCGCACGGATGTCTTCGCGCTGGGTATCTTGCTGTACGAGATGACGACGGGGCGCCCGGCGTTCACCGGCACCAACGACTACTACGTGATGTCGCGCATCGTTCGCGGGGTGTTCGCGCGCCCACGCGAGGTCGATCCGGCGTACCCGCCGGAGCTCGAGCAGATCGTGTTGCGTGCGCTCGCCCGCGATCCAAACGAGCGCTACGTGTCGGCTCAAGCGCTTCAGGTCGAACTCGAACAGTACGCTCGCGCGGCCGATCTCACGCTCTCGCCACGGATGCTCGCCGAGACGATGACCGAGGTCTTCGGCGAGGCGTTGGCGCCGAACTTCGACGAAGACGACGAAGAGATCGCGCCAACGCAGCTTCACGTGGGCAGCGTGGATTCCGCGGCGATGGCCCACTCGGCGCCGACGGATCTCTTGGTCGGCCCGCGCCGCACCACGAGGGTGTCGGTGACCGCCCGCAAGCGCACGGTTGCCCTCGCGTTGGTGCTTGGCCTCGGTGTGCCCTGCCTCTTCGTCGGCGCTTGGGCAGCGATCGAATTGGGTGTGGCCGATCCCGTTGCTGCGGTGCCGAGTGCAACCGTGCCCGCGCCAGTTGTGGCGCCGATATCCGCAGCGACGCCCCTGCCGGTCCCGTTGGGCCCGCCGAAGATCGTACCGATCTCGCCGCGTGCTGTGGCCCTGCCAACCACGTCTCACTCGTTCGCGCCGACACCGCAGCCCGCGCCGGCAGACGCCGTGCCGATCGACGCCGGCTTGCCCGCGGCGACGGACCCCGCGAGTGAGGCGGGACTCGGTCCAGCCGAGACCAAGCGTCGACGCAAGCCCAATCGTCCATCGGCGCCCGACGAGCAGGAAACCTCCCGCGATCCAGCGCGGCTGGATCCGAGTGCGATGTATCCTTCTGGCCGCGGACGATGATCGCCTACTGTCTGCTCCCACTGCTCGTGCTGGCACCAAGTCGCCACGAGATCCGCGAGATGGTCGAGCGCGCCGAGGCGGCGTACAAGCTCGAACAGTGGGACACAGCCAGTCGCGCTTTTGCCGACGCGTATGCCGTCGATCCCAATCCCGACTATCTGTTCGCTCGTGCGCAAGCCGAGCGATTTTCCGGGCGTTGCAATGTCTCGGTCAAGCTCTGGGACCAGTACATCGCTGTCGAGACCTCGGCCGAGAGTCTCAAGGAGGCCCGGGAATTCCGCCGGTTCTGCGAGCCCGTGGTCGCCGCCGCAACGGCGCCGCCGACGGCGTCAGCGTCGGCCGCCGCAGACGACAACGCCCCGCGCCCGCGAAGCAATGCCTGG
>CANLQR010000124.1 GCA_947492135.1 Deltaproteobacteria bacterium
TCCCAGCGGTGTGACCATCGGTGTGACCACGATGGCCGCGAACGTAGAAAAGCCCCGCAGGGGCTACCTACGGGGCTTGGGGAGAGTGGAGGCGCCGGGAGTCGAACCCGGGTCCGAAGGCCTTCGCAAAGGACTTCTACGTGTGTATCCGGTGGATTTGATCTCGGCTCGGGGCACGCCCATCGGCAAGCGATCCCTTCGCCCAACCGCTATCTCTCATCGTCACGCCGCGGTACTCGTGACTACCAGCTCGTGTGTCCACGTGTGCAGGCTACTCGAGCTCCTTCCCTGCACACGTCGTCGTTCTTAGGCGACGAGGGCCATGCGGCCGTAGCTGTTATCGTTGGCAGCTGTGTTTTCCCGGGCCGTTTTAACGCGGAGACCTGGGATCCGCGACACGCCGTCTCTTCGTTCCGAGCCCCCGTCGAAACCGTGACACCCCCGTTGAGGTCCGAACACACCCGAGGGACTTTGGTGGGTTCGGCCCTGGAGTATGGGGCGCGGTGCCACCTCGCGCAAGACCTGGGTTCTCGAAACACCGAGGAACGCGCCCCGTGGGGAACCTCGCAGCGGCCACTACCGACCTGACGCCGCAGCCCGTGCGATCGCCGCTTCGGTGGCCCGAAGATCCACGACCGCCGGGTCTCGCGGATCCGTCCGGTTGTCGAGCTCGCCCGAGTCCAAGCTCGCGCTGCTGCCACCGCCCACGAACTGCAGCGCACGACCCAGATGGAGCTTCGCATCGTCGAGGTCACCTCGCTCGAGCGCGGCGCGAGCAAGTCCCTCATACGCCAGGACGTGCTCGCGCTGCATCGTCGAGAACAGGTCAGGCGTCGCGCGGTGGAGTTCTTGCTCGGCCTGGGCATGCTCGCCGCGGGCGAAGTGAAGCATCGCGCGCACGAGCCTGATTCTCGCGATCGTGATCGACGACGGCATCTCCAGCATGGGGTCGTGCATCACCGCCCACGCCACGTCGGTTTCGCGCTGAGCTCCCGCGAGATCGCCGGTGCGCACGAGCAGCTCGGCCAGCAGCATCGCGCCGTGGATCCGCTGCACGTTCTCGTTCCAGTCCGCGGCGAGTCGCGCAAACCCGAGGGCACGATCGATCTCACCCGCGGCGACGAGCGCCAACGCGACGTCGCGGGCGATATCGTGCTGGGTGTGCCCGTACAGCCGCGGATCGGGCGGCACGTCACGCATGGCCGCGAGCGCCTCCTCGCCCAACGCAACGCCGGTCTCGAGGTCGCCCGCGGCGAACACCATCCGCATCAGGCCCGCCAATGCGCGCGTGTGTCCGGTACCGCTGGCGCCATCGATGGTGCGCAGCAGATCGACACCGATCCGCTGGGCAGCGATCGCCTCCTCCCACCGACCCTGATCGCGATACGCCGTGGCCAGCACGAGGTGAGCCTTGGCGGCCTCGCCACTGTTCGGACCCCAGTCGGCCTCGAGTTGCTGCAACGACGCCAGCGCCGCATCGACCGTCGGTGAGGCGCGTCGAGGCCCGCGCAGGGGCTGCCCGAGCGCCCGCGTGATGCGATGCCCGCCGCCGAGGCGCGCGGTGGCCAACTCGATCGCCGACAGGTGCATCGCGTCGGCGCGCTCGACCTCGATGCCGAAGGCCGCGCCGCCAACCTGCAGCAGCGCGAGCGCGAGGATCGCCCGAGCCTCGGGATCGTCCACACTCTCGGCGTGCCCGAGGGCCACGGCGAAGCGACCGCGCAGATCGGATCCGCCATGGTAGTCGGGATCGTAGTTGAGTACGGCGCTCAGCCGAGCGGCCGCGACGGGATACGCCGCGCGACCAGCATCCGCTCGCGCCTGCTCGAGGATCGGAACCTCGTCGCGAAGATCCTCCATGGCCACGAACGCGACCTCGCCGTAGAGCACCCCGGCGTCCGCAGCGACCGCCCAGGCTTGGGCGTCGTGCGCCGCTTCGAAGACCACACGTGCGGACTCCTTGGCCCGGCGATCCTCGCCTGCATTCCACAACGCACGGGCCCGCGCGAGCTCGAGACGCCACGCGGTGACCTCGGGCGAAGCCGTCTCCTCGTACGACGGCGGGCGCGACCCCGGCTCGGCACACAACGCCGGGTCGACCAGCGCCGTGACCACCTGCGGAACGTTGCGCGCGATCGCCAGATCGGCCTGCGCGAGCACCTGCGTGGACGCATCGAACTCGGCGCGCTGACCCTCGAGGCAGAGCTGCCGGGCCAGCACCTCGCGATTGGGCAGCCCGGGTTCGCACGTGGCCTCGAGCTGCACCCGCCAGCGCCGCGCATGCTCATCGAGCGCAGCCCCGATCTCGGCGGCCGAAGCCAACCCGTGGGTGGCCACGCGCGCGAGCACCTGCTCGCGTCGGGTGTCATCCCACGCCGCTCCCAACGCAGTCGTCGCGTCCTCGCACACGGGGGCCGGGCCAGCGAACGCGCGCACGGCAACCGCCGCGAACGAGACCGAAGCCACCAGCGTCCCCAGTGCCAGCAGACGCCGGCGCCGCGCTGCCAGCAAGCCGCCAAGCTCGCGGACGATCGTCATCATGTCGAGGTTGCGCTCGTCGCGATCGACACGGAGCCCACGACGCAGCATTCGTGCGAGCCCAGCCGGGACCACGCTCGAGCGCTGCGGCCAGCGAATGTCGCCGACCAGAACCGCAGCGAGCGTGGCGGATACGCCGTCGCGATCGAACGGACGCCGGCCGTACAGCGCCTCGAACAACGCGACGCAGAAGCTCCACACGTCGGCGCGCGCATCGACCGGTCGGCCCTGCACCTGCTCGGGGGCCATATATGCCGGCGTCCCGGCCATCGGGATCGACGCGTCGATCGCCGTCGGCAGCGGCGTGCGGTCGTCGACCAGCGGATCCGAGGCGCCCTGCCCGCGCATGACCAGACCGAAATCGACCACGCAGACGCGCCCATCGTCGGCCACCAACACGTTCTCGGGCTTGAAATCGCGGTGGACCAGACCTGCGGCGTGGGCCGCAGCCAGGCCCCGCGCGGCGGCCACGAACACCGTGACGATCTCGCGCCACGGCCGCGTCGACGCGCCTGCCTCGAGCCACGCCCGCAGGGTCACGCCGGTCACGAGCTCCATCGCGACGTAGAGTTCGCCGTCGGACTCACCCACGTCGTAGACGCCGACGACGTTGGGGTGGACCACGCGCGCCATCGCCTGGGCCTCGCGCTGCAGCCGTCGACGCTGGTCGTCGTCAGGCTCTCCGGTGAGCAACTTGATCGCGACGTTGCGCTGCAGCTCGGTGTCGAGCGCACTGAACACCACGCCCATGGCCCCGCTGCCCAGCGACCGCAGGAGACGATAGCGTCCGACCTTGGGCGACTCATCGCCGAACAACCGGGCGTTGACGACACCGCGGAGCCGACGCCATCGTGGACCCTGCGCTGGGCCGGGCCGGGGGCTGGTCTCGCAATCGCTCGGGAGGATCGTCGTGGACATACCCGGTGGTTCCGCGAGCCCGCCAGGCTGATCGACCTGATCGCGATCTTCGACTCGATCGCTCACAGCCCGTCCCCATCGGGCACGAGCGAGGCCCGCAGCGCCCGCGCCCAGGCCTCGAGGTCGGTCGAGGTGGCCGTCGCGACCGCGGCCGAACCCGCCAACCGCACGAGCTCGAGCTCGAGCAGCTCGCGGGCCCGCCGCAACCGGCTCGCGACCGTGCCCGCGGGCAACCCGGTGATCTCGGCGACCTCGGCCCGCGACATCTCCTCGAAGTAGGTCAGCTCGAGCACGAGCTGGGCCTCGAGCGGAACCGCCCGCAAGGCCTCGAGCAGCAGACGCTCCTGCCGACGCGCGTGCAACACCGAGCTGGGCGATGGGCCCAGCGCGGCGGCGCTCACCGACCCCAGATCGATGCGCGCGTCGGCACGCTGCCGATCACGCACCCACCCGAGCAAGACATGGTGGGCAATCCCGAACAAGAACGTACGCGGCGACGAGTCCCGGCGAAACTCGGCGCGTTTGGACAGCAGCAGCTCGAACGTGCGTGCGGTCAGGTCGTCGGCCTCGTGTACGTGACCGACCTTGCTGGCAAAAAATCGGGAGACCGCCGGCAGGTGTTTACCGACGAACTCGCGGCCAGCACGCTCGTCGCCGGCGGACCAGCGCGCGAACAGCTCGGCCTCGGCATCGCTCACGCGCGACCATTGTGCCCGATTCGGCTGCGGGCCGCCCACGGGGCACGGGGCGCTGTCCCGCCAATCCGGCGCTGCTTTGCCGCCACTGCGCGCTTTCCCGGTAGACATCCGAGGCGGTGCAGCGCTATGGCCTGCGACCAAGGCTGCCTTCGCTTGTCCGCCCGCCTCCACGCCGTCGCCGAGTTCGTGCCCCAGGGCGCGCGCGTGGCCGACATCGGCACCGATCACGGACGGCTGCTGGTGGAGGTGCTCACCCGTCGACGCGCCCAGCGGGTGATCGGCATCGACTGCCGTACCGACCCACTGCGCGTCGCACGTTCCACGATCGATGCCGCCGGGGCCGAGATCGCAGCGCGGGTCGAGCTACGCCTGGGCGACGGGCTCGCGGCGCTTGCTCCCGGCGAGGTCGACGCGATCGTGATCGCTGGCATGGGCGCGCGACGGATCTGCACGATCGTCGACGCCCATCGCGATCGGGTGTCGGCCGCGGTGACCCTGATCTTACAACCCGCCAACGATTGGCAGCATCTGCGAAGCTGGCTCGCCGGCGCACAGATGCGACCGCTGGGCGAGCGCATCGTCTGGGAGCGCGGCCGCGCTCACCTGGTCCTCGCGGTGACGCCAGGAAGTTGGTTGTGGGAGCCCGATGACATCAGCTTCGGCCCGCGATTGCGCCGCGAGCCCGACGAGTCCTATCGCGCCTGGCTGGACGTCGAACAAAAGCGAATGCAAGCGATCGTCGCCCGGCCCGGAGCCGCCGGACCGACCGCGAGGGTGTGGTGCGAGCGCGTCGCCGCAGAGTGGACTCGCGTGCGCGAGGGTGTGCCGGCTTGAGGCCCGGCCAGCAATCACCCGCGGCGCATCGGCGGCAAGACATCGGGCCCCACGACCGGCCGTCCCACGAACACCACACCGCAGTGCCGGGTGTCGGGATGCGACCAGATGACCCGCGCTGAAAAGGCGATGCCACTGCGCTCACCGTCACCGGTCGGCACCAAGATCCAGCACGAACTCCCGACGGTGAGGCGCTCGTCGGTACACAGACGGGCACCCCCGGCGCTCGCGTCGAGCATGTGGCCGATCATCGTGACGACCTCCGGGCCGCGGCGCGTGCCCACGAGCACCGGCGCACGGCACGGATGCCGCCGACTCGCCCGCCGCGACGCCTGATCGCTCGAGATCCGCGGCTCGGTGAACAGCGCCTCGAGCGCGGCCGCGCGCGCGGGGTCGCTAGGTCCTCCGAGCCGAAGGTCCTGCAACGCGAGCACATCCCGCAACAGATGCAGCCACACCGGAGCGGGCGCGGAGTCCACAGGCGCCGCGGTGTCCACAGGCGCTGCGGTGTCCACAGGCGCCCCGGAGTCCACAGGCGCTGCGGCGTTCACAGGCGCCCCGGAGTCCACAGGCAACTGGGCCTCCACGGACTCTGTGGCCGCAATGGGCACATCGACCCGCCCTTGCATGGAATACGACGATGCCCCGGCCTCGATCGGCCTCGCCTCGTCGACGAGCACGCGGCCTTCGCCAGTGAAGGCCGTGGGTGGCGAAGCCGGCGACGCGGCCGACCGAGCCTGCGGCGAGCGCGAGGTCTGGCGCACGGCGATGTAGCCATTGACCTTGGGCACCTGCTGCAGCGGCGCGTCGTCATCGACCCACTCGTAGCGCAGCTGGAACCCGCAAATCTCGACCACCGCACCGGCCTCGAGCACGTGGCGACGCACCGCCGCGCCGTCGACCGCGACGCCCGCCTTGCTGTCGAGGTCGGCAATCGCGTGACGACCATCGGGCTGCAGTTCGATCAACGCATGAAACCGCGACACGGCCTCATCGAGGAGCTGCACGTCGGCGACGGCGGCCCGCCCCAACGTCATCCGATCGCGCACCAGATACAGGGTACCTGGCCGAAGTCCGGACACTGCACGAAGCACAGATGGCATCGGATTCTTCCAGTACCACGATCGACGGCACCGCGCTATCCGCAACGCTCCACACGAAATCGCGCTGCGACTGCAAAAGACGCGGCCTTTTGGCCGCAGCGTCCACGGCTAGCGCCGGTGCGATCAATCCCCGGTGGCCAGCTATGCTAGTCGGCGATGGCGATCATGCGCGGGGCCCCAAGTGTTCGGGAGAACTTGTTCGGCGGCACCGGCACGGTGTTGGTCTGGGACCTGCTCGGCGGGGCGATAGCGCCCCCCTTCACCAGCGTGTTGTCGTGCGAGCTCGCCGAGGCTGGCCATGTGGGTGTCCACCTTCAGCAACGCGACGCCGAGATCGTCATCGGTGTCAGCGGCTGCGGCGAAGCCCGGGTAGATGGCCGTGCGATCGCGTTCGGCCCCGGCGCGGTGGTGTTTCTTCCGTTCGGAAGCCGACTGGAGCTGGTGAACGAGCGTGATGACGCGCCGCTATGCTATCTCATCGTCAAGGCCACACCGGCCGCCTCGGCTTCGTGATGCTCGTGGTCCAGAAATTCGGCGGTTCGTCGCTCGCGACCCTCGAGCGGATCCGTCACTGCGCCCAGCGGTGCGTCGCGGTGGCGCGCGACCGCGACGGTGATCGCGTGGTGGTCGTGGTCTCTGCAATGTCGGGTGAGACCAACCGGCTGATCGGGGTCGCCAACGCGCTCGTGCAGCCCGAGGCCCACGAGGTTCACCGAGGGCCCTACGTGCCGTCGGCGGTGCGCACCCCCGAGCACGAGCGCGAGCTCGACCAGCTGATGGCGACCGGAGAGATCGTCAGCGCCGCACTGCTGGCGATGGCGATTCAAGGTGCGGGAGGTCGCTCGCTCTCGCTGGTCGGCCGACAGCTCGGCATGCAAACCGATCGGAGCTTCGGCCGCGCGAAGATCCTCGGGGTCGACACCGCCCGCATCCTCGCAGAGCTCGACGCCGGATCGATCGTGGTCTGTGCCGGCTTCCAAGGCACCGATGCTCACGGCGACACCACGACGCTGGGGCGCGGCGGCTCCGACACCTCCGCAGTGGCGCTGGCCGCTGCGCTAGGCGCCGACGTCTGCGAGATCCTCACCGATGTCGACGGCGTCTACACCACCGATCCGCGGGTCGTCGCCACCGCGAGAAAGATCGAGCGACTGAGCTACGAAGAAATGCTCGAGCTTGCGGGCCAGGGCGCGAAGGTCCTGCAGATCCGCAGCGTCGAGCTTGCCATGCGCTATGGCGTGCACATCCACGTGCGCACGAGCCTCGACGACCGACCCGGGACGATGATCGTCCCAGAAGAGCCCGCCATGGAATCGATCCTCGTGTCCGGAGTCGCCCTCGAGCGCAACGAAGCCAAGGTCACGCTGCTCGGGGTGCCCGACGTCCCCGGTGTCGTCGCGACGATCTTCGCCGCGATGGCAGCGCTCGACATCATCGTCGACATGATCATCCAGAACGCCGGTGCCGACGGCCGAGCCGACGTCACCTTCACGGTGCCCGAGGGCGAACTCGACCGCGCGACCGCAGCACTCGCGACGGTTCAGTTCGGCGAGCGCCCCCCAACCATCACCAGCGACCGCGAGATCTGCAAGATCTCGATCGTCGGACTCGGCATGCGCACCCACGCGGGCGTCGCCGCCAAGGCGTTCGGATTGCTGGCTGCAGAGGGGATCAACGTTCAGATGGTCTCGACGTCGGAGATCAAGATCTCGGTGGTCGTGCACGAGCGCTACGGCGAGCTCGCCCTGCGGGCATTGCACGACGGTTTTGGCCTCGCTACCGCCGCGGCCCCAGCCGTATAGTTCACCGCCCATGACCGCGCTCGTCACCGGTGCCACCGGCCACGTCGGCAGCAACCTCGTCCGGGCGCTGCTGGAGCAGGGCCAAGACGTGCGCGCGCTCGTGCACTCGCAACGCCACGCGCTCGACGGGCTCGACGTCGAGTGCGTCGCTGGCAATGTCGGTGACCCGCCGAGCCTCGACGCCGCGATGCGCGGTGTCACCGACGTCTACCACCTCGCGGGCCTGATCTCGATCCTCGGTGAGCGCGGCGGCGAGGTCGCACGGGTCAATATCGATGGCGTCGCAGCCGTCGCGAAGGCGGCGCGCAAGGCCGGAGTGCGCCGCATGGTGCACATGAGTTCCTGCCATGCCTTCGATCTCGACTGGGGCCCCGGCCCGATCGACGAGGCAACTCCCCGGCCCAAGTCCGGCGACCCATTTTACAACCGCTCCAAGGCCTTGGGCGAGGCCGCGGTCCGCAAAGAGATCGCGCTGGGCCTCGATGCGGTGATCGTCAACCCCACCGGCGTCATCGGCCCCTGCGACTTCGGTCCGTCTCGCATGGGCCGATTTTTTCTCGCGTTTGCTCGGGGAAACGTCCCTGCACTGATCGACGGCGGTTTTGACTTCGTCGACGTCCGCGATCTCGCGGCCAGCACCATCGCGGCCGCCAAGCTCGGCCAAACCGGCGAAAACTACCTGCTCGGTGGGCACTATCTGCACATTCGCGAGGTCGCGAGGGCCGCTGCGCTGGTGCTGGGCGTGCGCGGGCCTCGAGTGGTCTCGCCGATGTGGGCCGCGCGCCTCGCCGCTCCGCTGATGGATGCGTTCGGGCGCATCACCGGGCGCGAGCCGCTGTACACCAGCGAGTCGCTGCACGCGCTGCGGGCCGGGAGGATCTGTTCGGATCGCGCCGCGGCCAAGCTCGGCCATGCGCCACGACCAGTCGCGGACACCGTACGCGACATCTACGAGTGGTTCGAGCGAGCCAAGCTGTTGTCGCGGCGCAGCGCGTGGTGACCACCGGCTCGGCTTCTAGAGCCCGTGCACCTTGCCGCTCGCACTGAGTTCCCAAACGAACGTCGCGGTGGCCGTGCCGTTCGCCGGCAACGCCAGCTCGATTCGCGCGATGCCGTCGGCGTCGACCTCGCGCGCCACCGGAGTGCACGACTTGGTCACGACCTCGACCTCGACCTCCTTGACCTCGGAAACCACCACGCGCTCTTCGACTTGCAGGGTGCGGGCGATCGGGCTGGCGTTGGAGACATGCAGCGTCACCGTCGTTCGCTGGGTGAGCCGCCCCGTGAGCCTGCTGGTCTCGCGTTCGATCTTCACGTCGCGGAGCACCGCCACACCATCCTCGCTGCCAAACGACACAGCGATGCGTTCCCCCGGCGCAGTGAAGCCGATCGACCCGCGCCCCACCGATCCCGAACCGCGTGCGAGGTCGACCGGTCCAGCCAGCAGCGGCCGGTCTGCGCGGTTTTCGAAGCGTGCGACGACGCAGGCCTCGGGGGCGAGTTCCGGCGCGCAGACGCACGACGTGCTCGCCGGTGCGCGAAACTCGAACAGCCGCAGCCGATGGGCCGCGCCGTCGCTGGGGATCGACACCCGCGCCGAGGCCTGTAGCAGGCGGGCCTCGCCGCCGTCGTCGACCCCCGGCAGCTCGTCGGATCCACCACCTTCGCCGGTGGTCTCGATCACGACCTCGCGCACCGCGACCTCGAGCTGTTTCTTCTCGGCTTCTTGCTTGGGCCTCGTCGAGAGTCGATCCTCGAACAGCGTCGGCGGCGTGGTCCCGAGCGTCGGCCTCGCCGTGGACAGCATGAGGCTGACGTCGGTCCAGTCCTCGCCGGTGCGCTGCCAGACGACCGCGTCGGCCTCGAGTGCGACCTCGCCCTCGTCGAGCCGTGCGCGATAGGCCGGACGCCAGGCTGCGCATGGCACCTGATAGCGCGCGCGTACCTCTGCACTCCCTTCACCCTCGAGCGTCACCACCAATACGCATTCCAGCTCGGGCTCGGCAGGCTCGGCCTGCGACAGGGCCGCGCGCGCATCGGCGATCCGTCGCTCACCCGCCGTGTGCTCGCGCCCGGCGGCGTGCATGCGCTCGTCGGCCGTGCGCTGCTGCTGCGCGAGCTGATCGAGCTGCTGCGTCCAGGTTTCGGCCTCGGGGCGACCAGCGCCGGCAGCCTGGCTGATGCTGCGCAGGACCTCGCCGCGCGCGTGCGCCAGCGCCTCGACCAACGTGTGGCACTGCGCCATACGATCGACCAGCGCCACGAAGTCGCGCTCGGCCGTCTGACACTCGCGCCGCAGCGCGCTGGCGTCGGCAAACAGTCCCCCGTCCGGCCGCTCGCGTCGGCGCCGGACCAGGCGCGCGTCCAGCAGCGTCGCGCCGGTGACATTCACCTCGAGCGAACGATCGACCGCGACCAGAGCGATCGGGCCCAACTCGAGGCGCGTGCGTCCAGCGACCGTGATCGCGCCCACCCGTTCGATCTGGGCGCGATCCTCCATCACCACGACTTGCGAGATCGGTAGCGTTGTCATGGTGGTCAGCTCCTGCGGTTGCCGCCCACGAGCATGCGGTCAGCGGGTATGCGAACGGTGTACTTGGCCAACAATCGGGCTTTGGCTCGGGGCGCGACCTTCAGTCGCCAGCGGCGCAGGCCGTGCACGAGCACTCCGTCCTCGGGCTGATCCACCGCCGTCCACGGCGGCTCGGCCTCGTGCTCCTCGAGCTTGAGGTCCTTTTCGTTCGCGTCGACGACCGGCACGCGCTCGCGAACCTCCAGATCGATCTCGGCGCCCAGCCGATTGTCGATGGCGATGTCGATCTCGTGGGCGAGCACCGACTGTCCACCGAACAATCCCCCCGAACTCTCGGCGAATCGGGTGTTGCGCGCGACCTTGATCGACTCTTCGACACCCAGTCCGACGCGACGGCCACGCGCGTGGGGTCCGACCGCAGCGAGCGTCGTGGTGAGCAAGAACTGGCCGCCGCGCGAGACATCGAGCGGCCCAGGCAGCAGCGCGTGGGCCGAGCGGTTCTCGAGCTCCAGCGTGCGGTACACCGCCGGATCCATCGCCGGCACACACACGTAGCGGGGAATGCACGCGACCTCGCAGTCCATCACCGCGACGTTGGTCCACGCGCCGGTCGACGGCACATCGGCTGGCGCCGGGGCGTCGAAACGATAGTCGAAGCCGTCCTGGGCCGTGGCGGCCGTGCAGTTGCGCGGCGGCGGCAGCCCGGCGATCTCCGCGGCCGAGCGTTGCGCCCGCGAGACCGCGGCGAGCACCACGTCGATCTGGATGTGGACCCCCGCGGCGAACACCACGGCTTCGTGCGGCGCCGGAGCCAAGCGTCCGCGCGAACCGGTCGCAGGCCCTTGCAGCTGCAGCCCCTCGTAGTCGAGCAGCGCGTCCGACGGGCCCACCGGTTGCGGCGGGAGTGACAGATCGGTGCCGGTGCTCTCCAGGCTATGGAGCGCGCCCTCGTCTTCTTGCGCCGCGGACGACTCCATGGCTGCCGCGCGGGATGGCATTGGCGCAGACATGCGCGGCATCGGTGCGCGAGCGGACTGCGGCATTGCGGTGGGCGCAGCGCCGGATCCTGGCGCGCCGAAGCTCGCGAACGCGGCCATGGGCGCAGGTTGCGGGACCGCGGGCAACGGCGCGTGAACAGCCACGGGCGGCGGCGGGCGCGGCGGCACTACGGGTTTGGCGGGCTGCTGGAGCTTGGCCGCATCGTAGTCTGCGAACAACGTGTCTAATCCCTGCGGGACCTCGCGCCACCCCGCGCTTTGGGGCTCGGGCTGCGCGCGACCGACCCGCAACGCTCGCAGCTCTGGCACCCGTGTACGCCGTCGCAGCGATGCGGTGGCCAGCGCGAGTCGGACGCTCGACCAGTCTTCGCCGGTGCGCTGGGCGATCGAAGCCCGCATCGCCAGCCGCCCCTGGCCAGCGTCGCCCAGCGCGAGCTGATAGGTCGGGAGCCAGCGGGCCCCGGACACCTCGTACTCGATGGCCAGTGTGCAGTCGTGGCGGGGCGTCGTGGTCAGGGTCACGATCGCAGCCCGAGTGATCGTCGCCCGCGAGGTGCGTGCGGCAGCGCCGGCCTCGCGCAATCGGGCAGCGCAGGTACGCTCGCGCTCGTTGGCGTCCTCGAGCTCGATCGCGAGCTTGCGGCGACTGGCGTGCAACGCTTCGGTGCGTCGGTCCACGAACTCGGCGAGGGCGAGCATCGCCTCCACCGGGGCCGGCCGCGGGCCCTCACGGCGCCGAGGCTCGCGAAATTCGGGCAGTAGCCCACGAAGCTCGGCGAGTTCGCGCTCGAGTCGGGAGATCGCCAAGGCGGTCACGAGACTCTGCGCGGTCGCCTCCTCGAGGGCGCGAACTTCCGCGGCGAGGTCGGTCTGCTCGCCGAGCTCGACCTCGAATCCTGCGCGCACGTCGAGCACGTGGACGGCGTCGTCGCCGGTCACACGCGCGCGCAGCGAGGTCGCGATCGCCACCAGCGGAAGCCCGACCACGCGAATCTGCGGGCCCTCGACTGCGCCACCCACGACCTGGGCCGTGGGCACGCAGATCGCTCCCTGGCGATACACCGTGACCGATTCGAGAACCGACGCGACACCCTTCATCGTTGACCTCGCCGGCGGCATCATCGCCCGACCAACGCTCCGAAAGCGTCATCGGTGACAGGCCCGCTGCAGATCACCGCTTTCGAGCCGCCTACCGCCCGTGCTTCAGGCCTCGGGCGGGGGCTCGCGGTATCGCAGTCGCGCCATGCCGCGCAGCTGCTTGACCCGCGCCTCGACGCGTTGCGCCAGGCCGCGGGTGGCAAACGGCCCGTAGATCCTGGCAACCCGCCAAGGTCGCCCGACCCGGGTGCTCTTGGCCCCGCCCACGACGCCGCCGTTGTGCTGGATCAACCGCCGCTTCACATCGAGCGCGATACCCACGTAGGTTCGCGGGCCACTTCGCGAGCGCAACACGTACACCGACCACGAGCGCGCCGCCACGGCCGACTCACGGGGTGGGCAACTCGACGAGTTCGTAGACGATCGCGGTCTTGTCCGCCTCATCCTTGCCGGCCTCGAGGACCTTGGCGTAGAGCCCGGGTCGATCGACGATCATCCACACCGTCTTGCTGTTGCCGAAGAAGTCTTTCATCTCGGCCTTGGTGGTCTCGAAGGTTCCCGCCGGCACGGTCACCGGCTCGCGACCGACGATCGTCGTGGTGGGCTTTTCCATCGCAAAAAATGGGCTCGCCACCGACCAAGGCGTCATCGCTGGCATCGCCGAGGCCGCGTTGGTGCCCGGGTCGGGCTCGATCGTGTACGACGTCGTCGGTCCGTCTTTGCCGGAGTCCGAGATCACGTAGGTGAGCTTGCCGCCCAGCTTCTTGCCCTTCGCATCGGTGCCGGTGCGGGCGTAGGCGACCTTGGTCCCGGCGACCATCGCATCGCGCACCGCATCGCGTGTCCACGGCGCTGCGTTGGGATCGACGGCCTCCTTCGCCTTGGGCTTCGAGGCGACCTTGGGTTCCTCCTTCTTGGGAGTATCGAGCGCCTTGGCGATCGACTGCCCGGCACTGCCCTTGTCGTCACACGCGGGCAGGGCCACACAAGCGCACGCCAGAATCCACGCCGTCAGGGGTCGCTTCACGGCGCCGAGCCTACCACGTCGGCCGCGGTTTTCGGAGCTATCAGGGGGCGCACCCGCCGGGCACGACGCCCGCGTTCAGATCGACCTGAGGTGGTTCGCAAACCAACCCATCGGCGCAATCACCATCGCTTCCACACCCGCTGCACACGCCGACCTCCAGCACGCCGAGCACGTCGGCCCCCGCGCAGTGACCCGAGCCGCACGCCACGCCGCCGCCGGCGAGGTCGCAGGTCTGACCGTTGGCCAGGGTGGCAGGTGCGACGCAACGCTTGACCCCGGTCAACGCGGCCACCGCAAGGTCGGGCTCGCACGTCCAGCCCATCGAACAGTCGCCGGCATCGCGGCACTCGCTGCAGGTCGACGTTTGCAGGATGCCCGGGATGTCGAGCACCAGTGCACACATCAACGGCGCCTCGCAGACCTCGTCGGACATGCAGCCCGCGCCATAGGTGCCCGCATTGCAGACCGAACCGGTGGGCGGCTGGGCCAGTGGATTGGGCAACGTGCAGCCACCGGCGCCGCAATCCTGGTCGACCTCGCACTGACCACAGACGCCCCCCAATGGGCCCACCACGTAGCAGTGGCCCGAGGCGCAGGCGTTGCCGTCGTCGCACATCGAACCATCGGGCAGGCCATCCCCGGTCGGATCGGTCGGATCGGTCGGATCGGTCGGATCAGTCGGATCAGTCGGATCAGTCGTCACCGTCGCACTCGCCGAGCTGACCGTGCTGTCGGTGGTTCCGATCGTGGTCATCACGCCGGTCGTGCTGCTGCCGTCGGTCGTCGAGGCGGTGATGCTGGCGCTGCCCGACGCGCTGCCGGACGTGGTGCCCAACGTGGTGTTGGACGTCATGCCGGTCGACGTGCCGCCGCTGTCCGCGTCGTCCTGCGAACCGTCGTCGAGCACGGGACCGCAGCCGGTCGACAGCGACAGCACCACGGCCGAACCCCAACGCAACCCCAAGAACCCACCCCACTTCATGTTCATCATTGGCGATCGTAGCAGCCCAATGCCCAAGACGCACCCGACGCCACCACAAAAGCGACGGTCGCGCTGCGCCCACACGCGTAGGTTCTTCGCGCGGTATCGTCGTGGCCATGGGCAAGACCACCGCCTCTTTCAACCTCGGCTGGCGCGCGCGCGCGGTCGATGCCGGCGCTGCCGCGTCACTGCTTCGCAGCGGCCAACGCGTCTTCCTGCACGGAGCGGCGGCGACCCCCACACCCCTGGTCGAGGCCTTGTGCGACCGCACCGATCTCGAACAGGTGCGGCTGTTCCACCTGCACTGCGAGGGCCCGCTGCGTTTTTCCGAGCCCGAGTATCTCGGACGCATCGCGTCGGTGTCGCTGTTCACCGGCCCTGCCCTGCGACCGGCGATCGCCGAGGGTCGCGCCGATTTCGTGCCGATCTTTCTCTCGGATATCCCCGAGTTGTTCCGCTCGCGCCAGGTTCCACTCGACGTCGCATTGGTGCAGCTCTCGCCGCCCGATCGTCACGGCATGTGTACGCTGGGGACCTCGGTCGACACGGCGCGTGCGGCGGTCGACACGGCGACGCTGGTCATCGCGGAGATCAACGAACAGATGCCGCGAACCCACGGCAATTCGATGCTGCCGCTTGCCCGCGTCGAGGCGTTCGTGTTGACCGACCGGCCGCTTCCGCAGCACGAGGTCAGCGAGCCCGACGACGTCGAGGCCCGCATCGGCGCACGGGTCGCCGAGCTCATCGACGATCGCTCGACGCTACAAATGGGGATCGGCGCGATTCCCGACGCGGTGCTCGCCCGGCTCGGCGACAAGCATGATCTCGGCGTGCACACCGAGATGTTCTCCGACGGTCTCATCCCGCTGGTCACCGCAGGGGTCGTCACCAATCGCTTCAAGAAGGTCCACCCCGGACGCATCGTGACCAGCTTCGTCTCGGGCTCCGGGGCTCTGTACGACTTTGTCGACGACAACCCTCTGGTCGAGTTTCATGGCTGCGATCGGACCAACGACATCATTCTCATCGGCAAGAACGAGCGGGTCGTCGCCATCAACTCGGCGCTCGCGATCGACTTGACCGGCCAGGTGTGCGCCGACAGCATCGGTCACCGCATCTACTCGGGAATCGGCGGCCAGGTCGACTTCATGCACGCAGCGGCACGCTCACCGGGAGGACGAGCCATCATCGCGCTGGCGTCGACGGCAAAAGCGGGTGAGGTCTCGCGCATCGTGTCGAGCCTCGCGCCGGGCGCAGGTGTCGTCACCACCCGCGGACACGTGCATTGGGTCGTGACCGAGTGGGGCGCGGTCGACCTGCACGGGATGACGCTGCGCGAGCGCGGCGAGGCGTTGATCTCGGTCGCGCACCCAGACTTCCGTGCCCAGCTCCGACGCGAGCTGGTCGAGCTTCGTCATTTTTGCTGAGCTGGCCAGCGCGGGCGTGGCGGATTTGCTAGCCTGGCGCCACCGTTGCCTGCTCTGGTCACCCTGCAAGGCGTGCGCAAGCGCTTTGGCAACTTCGTCGCCCTGCGGGGCGTCGACTGCACGATCGAGGGCCGCACGATCGGTCTATTGGGCCCCAACGGGGCCGGCAAGACCACGTTGATGCGCGTGCTGCTCGGCTTGCTCGCACCCGACGAAGGCGTCGCGACCGTCCTGGGGATCGACGTGCGCCGCGAGCCGGCCAAGGTTCGGGCCCGCATCGGCTATGCGATGGAAGGCCCTGATCGCATCGGCGGGCTCTGTGGGCTGGAGTCGGTCGCCTACGCGGCCCAGCTGTGTGGCATGCGTCGGCGCCCGGCTGTGCTTCGCGCCCACGAGATCCTCGATCTGGTCGGACTCGACGACGCGCGCATGCGGCCCGTGGAGGAGTACAGTACGGGTATGCACCAACGCGTCAAGCTCGCGATGGCGCTGGTCCATGATCCCGAGCTGCTGCTGCTCGATGAGCCGACCTCGGGTCTCGACCCCGAGAGTCGCGAGGACCTGCTCGACCTCATCACCCGGCTTCGGGACGGCGACGGGCCCGCGGTGCTGCTGTCGACCCACTTGCTGCACGACGTGGAACGGACCTGCGACCACGTCGTGATCATGCACGACGGTACGGTGCGGTTCTGTGGCGAAATCGCAGCGCTTCGACCGGAGAGTTCCTCGCAGTTCGACGTTCGCGGCGACGGCGAGCTCAGCGGCTTCACGCAGGCGCTCGCGCAAGCCGGCGCGACCGTCGGGCCCGGGCGGCACCCAGAGTCCGTCGTCGTCACGCTCGCGCCTGGCCACGACGCGCGGACGATCTGGTGGGCAGCGGCGACCGGCGGTCTGCGCGTGTTCCATCTCGAGCCGCGGGCGCTGTCGCTGGAAGAGGCGTTCCTTGCCGCGGTGTCCGAGCAGGCCTCGCCACCATGAAGGACGAAGTCTGCGCCATCGGCTATCGCCGGCTGCCGAGCCCGCGCACGACGCGGTGGGCGGGCTGGCCGATTGCCCGCACCGCGCTGGTCCTGGCGTTTCGTCAGCGCGCGGCGAAGCTCGCGGCCGCGGTCTGCGGCTTCGTGGTGTTCGCACACGGCATCACAATTGTCGGCCAGGTGTTGATCGGCCGCGCCAGCGAGCGCGCGAGTATCGGCGATGGGTTCGCCGGGACCATGCTCCAAGCCGCGATCGGCCAGGTCCACGCCACGCTTTCCACCTTCCTGGGTGTGCAGCTGC
>CANLQR010000125.1 GCA_947492135.1 Deltaproteobacteria bacterium
TGCGCCAGGCTCGTTCGCACAGATCGTCACGGCCATCGAGCACATGGTGGCGCTGGGCGTGCCCGTGATCAGCAACACGGTCATCACCAAGCAAAACGCCAAACACCTGCCGGAGCTCGCGACGATGCTCGTCGCGCTCGGTGTCACGCAGTTCCAGCTGGCCTTTCCGCATCCGACCGGACACGCGGCGACGTACTTCGGCGGGGTCGTGCCGCGAATGTCCGAGATCGCACCGCTGGTGCACGCGGCCCTCGACATCGGGCGTGACGCCGGGGTCGTGTGTATGGCCGAAGCGATGCCGTTTTGCATGATGCGCGGCCACGAACACCAGGTCGCAGAGCTCCACATTCCGCCGACCGAGATCGTCTACGACGGCTACGTGGTGCCCGACTACGCGGCCGATCGCATGGATCGCGGCAAGGTTCGATTCACGCAGTGTGGCGCGTGCCGCTTCGAGCCGATCTGCGAGGGACCGTGGAAGCAGTACCCCCAAGGGCTGGGGGACGCCGAGTTCGTGCCGGTGCCGGGTGCTCGGGTGATCGATCCTCGCGTGATCCTCGACGAGCGCTTCGCAATGCTCGGTGAGCCTGCGCCTTCGGCGACGCCGGGTGCGGGCTGGCGAGCGGTTTGTTTCGTCCCGGCCGCCGGTTCACCGGCGTGTACTGCCGAGTTGTGCAGCTTGAGTGCAGCCCAGCCGTCGCTGGTTGCCCGGGGCATCGCGGTGATCGTGGTCTCGCCCGACGACGCCGCGCTCCAGCGGGCGTGGGCCGCCCAGCATGGCACCGCGGAGGTGATGATGGTTGCCGACGGCGATCGGCGACTCGCGACGCTGTGGCGGGCGCTCGCACCGGGCGGAGCCTTGCGACGCAGCAGCTATCTGGTGGATCCGAACGGCCGGGTCGCCCACGTGCTGGTCGACGTCGACACCGCGCATCACGGCGCTCAGATCGCCTACGCGTACGATCGCCTCCATGCACCTGCGCGACCGCTCGGTGTCGCGCACGATCTGGTGACGTTGCGCCGCGCCGTGCTCCGGCCCCCAGCCGAGTCCCCAGCCGAGCCGCCCCAGGGGTCGGCGTGAAGGCGCTGATCAAGGTCGGCTACGGTTGCAACGAGAACTGCACGTTTTGCCACACCCAGGAGCAGCGCGACCTCCAGGGTAGCGCCGCCGAGGTCGAGAACAAGATCCATCGGGCCAAAGCGCTGGGGCACACGATGGTCGTGTTGTCCGGCGGAGAGCCGACGATCCGCCCCGAACTGCTGCGCTGGGCGGCTCTGGTCGCGCAGCTCGACATGGACTTCGGCTTGGTGACCAACGGCCTGGTGCTGTCGTATCCCGAGGTTCGCGAGCGGCTGTTGGCGTCCCGGCTCAAGTACGTCTACATGTCGCTCCACGCAGGTGCTGCAGAGGTTCACGATCGCATCGTCCGCGCGGCTTCCTTTGATACCGCGCTGGTGGCCTTGCGGGCGCTGTCGGGTCGCGGGCTCGACCTCACGGTGAACTGCGTCGTGACCCGACAGAACCTCGCGCACCTCGAGGGCCTGGTCGAGTGCGTCAGCGAGGTTCCCGATGCGATCCTCAAGTTCTCCGCGACCGAGCCCAAAGGCGGGGCGCTGCGGCTGGCCGATCTCGTGGTGCCGCGCATCGGGGATGCTGCGGCAGCGGTGCTCGAGGCGCTGCGTCATGCCGCGGGGCGCATGCCCGGACGCGCGCGCCATGGTGGTTTTCCGCTGTGCTTGCTGCCGGGTTTCGAGGGTGCCTACGACGACCTGCGCAGTCATGGCTACTGGACCATGGTCGAGATCGGCGAGCCCGACCTCGTGCCTATCGACAGCAACAACCAGCTGCATCCCTCGTCCGCGTGCGATGGCTGTCGACTGCGGGGCGGGTGCCCGGGGCTGTTTCGCGGTTACCACGCCCGGCATGGTGCCGGCGAGCTGCGGCCTCCACCGCGCGGTGCGACGAGCAACGCCTTCGACTGGGCGCTCGAGCGGGTCGCACCCGACGCGGTGCCCGCGGAGCGATGTCCACTGATCGGGCAGGGCACGGCACCCTACGAGCGCGCGCGTCACCTGTTCGTTCGCCATGCCGGCAAGCTCGCCCGCTACCGCGCGGACACCCGTGACTTCGCCGATTCCGACCTCGAGCAGATCAAGCACGGTTTCGGACAGGTCTACCTCGACGCCTCGCGCAAGCCTGCGCCCGACGATTTCGCTCGCGATCTCGTCAAGCTCGTCCGTAGCGAGCTATGTCGACCCTGTCCACTTCGCGACGCCTGCACCGGACTCTACGAGCCCAGCTTCGAGCCGATCTTCGACCGCGATGAGCACAGCCTTCGCGTGGCGCTCGGCGCCGTGCACGGCGACGTTCTGGAGATCGGTTGCGGTGGTGGTCGGCTCACGACGTCGTGGCTCGCGGCTGTGGCCGCCGGCACGGTGCGCTTGGTCGGCATCGACCCCGATGGCGACGCGCTCGATCGATTGCGTACGTCGATGCCGACGGCCACGCTGCATCTCGGCGAGGCCGAGTCGGTGTTGCCGACGCTGCCCGGGCAGTCGTTCGATCATGTGGTCGTGGGCCACGCCTGGAATCACCTCGTGCACCCCGCGACGGTGGTAGTGCAGGCGCTGCGACTGCTGCGACCCGGTGGCGAGCTGTGGGTCGCCGACGATGTGCCGTTCGGTTTGGCCCGCACCGCGCGGCAGCAGCGCGCAGCGCAGCGCTCCGCGGCCACGTGGATGCACCGGCGCAACGATGCCGCCCAACAGGCACACCAGACGATCATCGGCGCCGCGACCCCGGCGGGCTTGACCCTGACGATGATCGAACGTCGCGACGTTGGGCCAGACACGAGCAATCAGTGGCTGCTACGCTACCGCTGGAGTCCTGCATGAGTGAAAGCCTCCTGGGCATGCCCCCCGCTCGCGTGCTCGCCGACCTCGGCGAGGGCTGCGTCATTCTCACCGTCGACGCCTCGATGTACCCGCAGCATGCGGTCTATGCCGCAGCGTACTGTTTCATCGCGCGTTGCTACGTGTGGCTCGATCGTGCCGAGCCAGAGGCGTTCAGGGTGGTCCTGACCGCGAAACAGCCGACCGATGCCGAGGGCTTGCGAGCACTTGCCGGAGAGTTCTCCAACGAGTTGCTGGCCTCGGCGTGGCGCCGAGAGATCACCCGGCTCAATCGCGGGCTCATCGAGTCGGTGACGATGCAGGCTTTTGGTGGGGCCATGGGCCCGCCTTCACTCGACGACCTCGAGGCGTTCGACTTCAGCGACGAGCCGTTCGACGATCCCCTCGGGATCGCACAGTCCTGGGAGGACAAATACCGCAAGCCCAAGCCCGGAGCCGAAACCGGAGCCGAAACCGGAGCCGCGGTCGCGGCCGAAACCGACCCGCAGGGAGGCGCAGCCACGTGACGCTACGATTTCATCGGGCGCTGTACGCCGGGACGGCGATCGATGCCGCCTTGGGGCGCTTTGCCCAGCTCGCGAACACCGGGTTCGACCGCCGCGAGGAGGTCGATCACTTCGTCGTCGAGGTGACTGCGTCGTCGGAAGCTCGCGCGAAGAAGATCGCGCACGAGCTGGCCAACTTTGCGCTGGGTCTGACGATCGAGCAGGGGGGACCGGACCGATGAGCCTCGAGGTCCTGCAATCCGGCGCGGCGCTCGACACCGGTGGCTATCCGGCATTTTTCCGATTTCGCGAGATCGGCGAGCGGGTCGTCGTGACCAGCATCGAGGGCGAGTGGATCGTGCTGACCCGCGAGGAGTTCCGGGGTTTCTTGCGCGGTGAGGTCGACCGCGATGGCGCGCTTCACCAGCGCCTGGTCGAGCGCAATCTCGTGCGCGAGAGCTTCGATGCGCGTCGCGCCGCCGAGGCCTATCGCCGGCGCAAGCGTTTCGTGCACTACGGCCCCAATCTGCATCTGATGGTGGTGACGCTCCGGTGCAACGAGACCTGCGTCTACTGCCACGCGTCGCGGGCAAATCTCGACGCGCTGCACACCGACATGACGATCGAGACCGCCGAGCGTGCGGTCGACTTGATCCTGCGAACCACCAGTCCGCACGTGACGATCGAGTTCCAGGGTGGCGAGCCCCTGGTCAATTTTCCGGTCGTCCAACACATCGTCGAGTACGCGACGCAGCGCAACCGTGGCCTGGGCAAGCAGCTGGAGTTTACGATGGTCAGCAACTTGTCCTTGATGGACGAGACCAAGCTGGCGTGGTTGCTTGCACACCGTGTGCAGTTGTGCACCAGCATCGATGGCCCCAAGTCACTGCACGACAAGCAGCGCAAGTTGCCGACGCTGTCCTCGTATGACGCGGCCGAGCCGTGGATCGCTCGGATCAACGCAGCCTATCGCGAGGCCGGCCTCGACCCGACCCTCTACCACGTCGAGGCGCTGCTCACGACCACCAAGGAGACCCTCGAGCGCTGGCGCGAGGTCGTCGACACCTACGTCGCGTTGGGCTGTCGGGCGTTGTTCTTGCGGCCCGTCGATCCGTTTGGCTTCGCCGAGAAGACCCGCAAGATCGTCGAGTATCCGCGCGAGGACTACCTCGCGTACTACCGGCGCGCGGTCGACTACATCATCGAGCTCAATCATCAAGGCGTCGAGATCCTCGAGCGCTATGCCGCGATCTTCCTGACCAAGATTCTCACCGGCGACGATCCGAACTTCCTCGACATCCGCAGCCCGGGCGGCGCCGGCATCGGGCAGCTCGCGTACAACTACGACGGCACCATCTACAGCTCGGACGAGGGCCGCATGCTCGGCGCCATGGGCGATCCGACGTTCGCCATCGGCGATGTGCGCACGAGTCGCTACCGCGACATCGTCTCGCATCCCACGGTCCGCGCGATGGCGATCGCGTCGAACCTCGAGGGCCAGCCCGATTGCGTCGACTGCCCCTACGTCCCGTATTGCGGCACCCAGCCGGAACACAACCACAAGACGCTCGGGACGATGATGGGACGGATGCGGGAGAGCTCGATGTGCGCCGTCCACAAGGGCATCCAGGACTTCCTGTTCGAGAAGCTCGCGACGGCCGATGCCGCCACCCTGGAGATCCTGCACCGGTGGACGACGATCCGAGCACGTGAGCACTTCGTGCAGCCGGTTGCCGAGGGCGGCTGAAGGCGCCCGAGCGCCCGTTGCGCTGTTGCGAGGTTCCTGGCTTTGAGGCTTCCTGCCCCCATCTCTTCGATGGGTTGTGCCGCGCGATCTCGCGCCGCGAGCGCGGCCGCCGACATACCCGGAGCCAACGCACGTGCGCGTTTGCAAGCCTGGTATCATCCGTGTCGGAATGTCAGCGGTCGACGATGAGCCCGGCGCCACCGCGGGCGGGGACGCAGAGGAAGAGATTCCAACGTACGTTCGCGCGCCGGCTGGGCAGCTCGATGCGGACCAGCGCGAAATTTCTGCCCGAGCTCGCGCGAGCGCCGATGAAGCGCCCTCGCAGCTGCGCGCCGATGGTGGCATGGCCGCGCCAACACATTGTTCACACGGCAGCCACGGCTCGCACGGCAGTCACGGCTCGCACGGCAGTCACGGCTCGCACGGCAGCCACGGGAGCTGGTGAGGGCGAAAAATGGCTGACGGCGGAAACATCGAGCAGCGCATCGAGGCGAAGCGTGAGCGCATTCATGTGCTGACCGGCGCGGTGTGTAACAACAATTGCATCTTCTGCATGGAAGAGGATCGCGAGGGGCGTTACACGACGAACTCGGCGACCACCGACGAGTCGGTGAAGTGGATCCTCGAACACAGTCGCGATGCCGAGGAGGTTTGCTTCACCTCGGGCGAACCGACCACGAACCCAGCCTTGCCGCGGTGGATCAAGCTTGCCCGCGCTCACGGAGTGCCGACGATCAGCGTGATGACCAATGGTCGCGCGTTGTCGTATGAGCGCTATGCGAAGGGCCTGATCGCGGTCGGGCTCAATCGCATCTACATCTCGATCCACGGCCATGAAGTACGCCTCCATGAGGGCTTGACGCGCACTCCCGGGAGCTTCGCGCAGACCGTCGCCGGCATCGAGGTCGTCGCGTCGCTCAAGTGCTACGGGGTCACGCTTCACACCTCGACGGTGATCACCAAGCGCAATCTTCCCCACCTCGGCGAGATCTACCGGTTCTTGCGCGCGCGCGGCGTCGAGCAAGTCGTCTTCAACGTGATGCAGGCGAACGGGCGCGCCAACACGTACTTCGATCAGATCTTCCCGAGCTATACGGAGATCGCCCGCGGTTTCGCGGCCTTCGCCAACGAGCAGTCGCTGCACGAGCCGCGACCCATGGCGTTTCTCGTCGACATCCCGCTGTGCACCACCACGGCCGTGCCTGACTTCAACCGTGGCTACGTCGAGAGCTACGTGCACTTCGAGCCCGCTGGAGGTGGGGCTGGCGGCCAGCCCTCGGGGCCTGACGCGAGCCGTGCGGCCCCCGCTTCGGCTCGCAGCGCCTTGTTCGAAGACGCCGGGTTCGCCGCCCGCGGAACCGGCGACGCCGCTGGGCTCGTGCAGATCCGGCGCTCCGATCTCGACGAAGCCGCCCGCCACAAACGCGACGACTGCAAAACCTGTCGCTATGACGGGGTCTGCGAGGGCGTCTGGGGCAACTACCTGCGCCGCCACGGTTGGGACGAATTCCAGCCCGTGCTCGGGGAGAGTCGATGACCGACGACGCGGACACGGCGGTCGGGCGTCGGCCGACGATGGAGATGACGTCGCTGTCGGTCGCGCGGACCACCCAGTTCGTGCAGCCGCGGCCGGCCTCCGCTCCTCGCGCGGTGCTGCAGCGCGTGTTGTTCGTGGGGGAGAGTTCTCGCGAGCACGCCACGATGGTCGAGCTGCTCGAGCAGGCCGTTGACCCGCCCTTTGTGTGCGACCACGCGGTCGACGATGTGCTGGCCATTGCCGCGCTCAATTCGATCCAATACGACGCCGTGCTCGTCGAGGTCAGCGCCGATCGCAGAACGTGGACCCGGCTCGTACGCGATCGTCGGTTGCCGCTGGTGTCGATCGTGGCAATCGACACGACGGCCAAGCCCGAACAAAGGACGGCACGTCGCAGCATCTTGTCGCACGAGGGCGCTGATGCCGTGCTGCTACGGTCGGAGATCTCGGGCCCGCTGCTCGAGGCCAGCATCCACGCGGCGTTGGAGCGCGGGCGGATGCGGCGTGCGCTCGCCGAGGTCCAGGAGCGGTTTGCCCTGGCCGTGCGCGGCAGCAACGATGGTGTCTGGGAGTGGCTGCTCGACAGCGGAGAGATGCACTTTTCTCGGCGCTGGCGTGAGCTGCTCGGCTACGGGATCGACGATCTGTCGGAGTCGGTCGATGAGTGGTTCGGGCGCGTGCACCCCGGTGACCTCGTGGCGCTGCGCGCCGACATCGACGCCCATCTCCAGGGCGAAAAACCGTTTCACGAGAACGAACACCGCTTGCGGGCCAGCGACGGCACCTATCGCTGGGTGATCAGCCGGGGCGTGGTGCAGCGCGATGAGGTTGGGCGTCCCCAACGGATGGCCGGCTCGCTGACCGATACCTCGGAGTTCCGGTTGCGCGAGCAAAAGCTGCTCGAAGAGAGCCGCCAAGATCCACTCACCAGCTTGCCGCGCCGCGAACCCTTCATGGAGCGGCTGACCCGAGCGATCGAGCTGCACAAGCAAGACGGCGCCTACACGTTCACGGTCTTGATGATCGACGTCGATCGGTTTCGCTGGTTGGCCGACAGCATCGGTCATCAGGCGGCGGACAGGCTGCTGGCGATCCTCGCCCGTCGACTGGGCGGCTGTGTGCGGCCGGGAGACGTGGTCGCGCGGTTTGGCGGCGACAAGTTCGCCGTGCTGCTCGAGAACCTCGACGATGTCGACGCGGGCACCGATATCGCCAATCGGATGCGTGTGGCCGTGCGTGATCCCTTCGAAGTCGAGGGCCAAACGGTATACGCCACCGTCAGCATCGGGCTGACCACCAGCGCGCGAGGCTACGAGGATCCCGACGAAGTCATCAGCGACGTCGGCGCGGCTGCCACCAAGGCCAAAGAGCGGGGGCAGGACCGACACGAGGTCTTCGAGACCAAGATGCGCATCGACGCCCTCACGCATCTGCGCCTCGAGGTGGCGCTGCGCCAGGCCGTGGAGCGCGAGGAATTCGAGCTCCACTACCAGCCCATCGTCGATCTGGCGACCGGGGTCCTGACCGGATTCGAGGCGCTCGCCCGCTGGCGTCATCCCCGTCGAGGCTTGGTCGCGCCGGCCGAGTTCATTCCCGTGGCCGAGCAAACCGGTCTGATTCTGCCCATCGGTCGTTGGGCGATCCAAGAGGCGGTGGCCCAACTCCGGCGCTGGCGCGACGCGGTTCCGGACCTGCCGCCGCTGTCGATGAGTGTGAACCTCTCAGGCCGGCAGCTCGCGGATCCGCGGCTGCTCGAGGAGATCGCCGCAGCGCTCGAGTTCAACCAGATTCCCGCCGAATCCCTGCGGCTGGAGCTGACAGAGAGCGTGCTGATGGACAACGCCGAGCTGGTGCTGCGGATCCTCGATTCGCTGCGTAGCTCTGGGGTTCGGATCTGGGTCGACGACTTCGGTACCGGCTACTCGTCGTTGTCGTACCTTCACCGCTTCCCAGTCGACGGACTGAAGATCGACAAGGCGTTCGTCGATGTGCTCGACGGCGGCGAGCAAGGTGCGGCGATGATCCGAACCATCGTCGGCTTGGCCCAAGCGCTCGGCGTCGACGTGATCGCCGAGGGTATCGAGCATCGCACCCAGGGCGACCACCTGCTGCGGCTGGGCTGCCTGCGCGGTCAGGGGTACTTTTTTGCACGCCCGTTGCGGGCGGCCGTCGTGCCTGAGATCTTCTCCGTCGCCTCGCTGCCGATGCCGGAGTAGCAAGGGCCTACGGTCGAACGCCGTGGCGTTCGCTCCCGTAGCCCTTGTCTGTGCGGCGACTAGAAGCTGACGGGGTACACGGTGCCCTGCGTACCGCTGGTGAATCGCGGGAAGCTAGCGTCCTTGAGCGCATCGACCACGCACTTGCCCAGCGGCGTTCCAGCGTGCTCATCGAGCGCGTCCGCCGAGATCACGTTGCCAGTGTCTCCTTCGATGGAGAGCTTCACACGCACGGTCACTCCTGCCTCGCCACCACAGGCCTTGGCCTTGCCCTTGACGCTGGAGAAACCCGTGCGGATCTGCGCCGGAGTGAGCTTGTCGGAGAGCGTCGCGTCGAGATCTGTCGTGCCTCGGGCCCGCTTGCGAATCTCGTCGCAGCCGGGCTTGTTCGGGTTCAGCACGCACTCGGCGCGGAACTTCTCGTCGATTTCGCCGGGCGTCAGTGGCTCCGGCTTGGTGGGCGCGGCCTTGGGCTCGGGCTCGGGCTCGACGTCGGTGCCTGGCTTCTTCTTCTTCTGCGTGACGCTGACCTCGACATTGGCGGCCTCCGCGGCAGCGGCGGCAGCGGCCGCTTCAGCGGCTTGTGCGGCTGCCAATGCTTCTGCATCGAGAGCGGCTTGGGCGGCAGCGGCCGCATCGGCCGCAGCTTTGGCGTCGGCCGCAGCTTTGGCATCGGCAGCAGCCTTGGCGGCGGCAGCAGCCTTCGCCTCCGCGTCGGGGTCGACCGCGGGGGTTGTCGGCGCGGCCGCCCGTACCTCGGCCTGCGCGACCGCAGGCTTTTTCGCGGAGCCGTCGTCACGATTCAGAAACCAGAACACTCCACCGGCCACGACGACCGCGGCCACGCCCATCCACAGCATTCCACCCTTGCGCGATTCGGCCTGCGGCGCGGGGGTTGGCGTCACCGGTCGTGCCGCGGCGGTGGCGACCGGCGCGGCCGTCAGCGACACGGCGGCAGCGGCCGGGACGGCGGTGAGCGACACGGCGGCTGCACGTGACGCCGCTGGTGCCGGGGGCGGCGCGGCCACGGGTGCGACGACGGCCAACGGCGTCGGCGCTGCTGCGACCTCCGGAACTGCGACCACCGCCGCGAGCTTCGGGTCGGACCCGGTCTGCGCGGGTGCGGCAACGGTGGAGACGCGGCGCGGCGGCGGCGGTGGCGGCGGCTCGCGGCGCAGCGTTGCACCACCATCGACCGCCTTGGGGATGTTGGCCGCGGGTGTCTCGGCGCTTGCGTCGGTGATCAGCGCGGCACCAGCCGCCCCACCGTAGCCTGCGCCAATCGGCTCCAGATCGTCGATGGCACCCGCGTTGTCGCTGCCGCCATGGACATCATCGTCTTCGATGCCCAAGGCCGTCGCGATCTCCATGAGATCGGTGTAGCCCGAGCTCTCGGACGGATCGCCTGCGCCTTCGGTCTTCTCGTCGGATGCAACAGTCCCCATGGGTCATGTCCTTCGCAAGTGCAGGCCCGAGGCCGGTTTGAACGACCTCTAGAAGGTCTTTGTCGGCCGCCCTGGTGGTGGGCGGGAGTACGTTGAAGCGACAGTGTAGCGCGAACCCACGGGGCGTGCCCGGATGCGGCGGCGCTCTGCGCGTTGCTCCCGTCAATGGCGGAAAGCCGCCGCGCCTTCAGTCTGGCCGCGCGGGCCAGCAGATCCGCGCGAACGCTCTGGGGCGTCGGTTCTGGCGACGTTTGGCGCCACGTGGCGCCCAGACGTGCGTATTGCCGCGTCGGCCACTGCACGAGTGTGGAGTCACTGCACGGTTGGCGCCGTGCCGGACGGATTCGCGCTGGGCTCTGGGGTTGGCTCAGCCTTGCTCGGCTTGGCTGGGTCGTCGGCATCCAGCGCCGATGGGGGCAGCTTTCCGCCCTTGCGTCGCAACCAGTTGTCCTTGCGGCGCTGTCTGAGCTCGGCGAGTTCCTCGGGGGACTTCTTGAGGAACTTGGCGTTGTTGTCCGCGATGAACGTCAGGATCAGCGTGGCTTGCTTGTGGTCGAACTTTGCCCACAGGCGGATCTCCTTGCCGTCGCGCTCGATCTCGACGGGGTCGTAGAACATGCCCTTGGCGATCTTGAGCTGGAAGCTCTTGTCGAAGAAGGTGGGTACGTCGATCTTCCACCACTTCTCGAAGGCCTTGGCTTCGACGACGCTCGAGAACTCCCCGCGGATCAGCAGTTCGGGGTCTTCAGCCGCCTCGGCGCTCATCTCGATGCTGTCCGGGAGCTCGAACGGCAACTTGGCTTTTTTCAGCGCGCGACGCAGATCCTTGAGAACGACCTGCAGGCCGGCCGTGGGCTGGCGCGCGGCGAACTTGCGCAGGTTGGTGAGGTTCGCGACGTAGTTGCCCGCGGTCTTGTCCTCACCGACCTCGTTGGCAAGGATGTTCGGGAGGAACTCCTCGCGCACGTAGACCGCGATCTTGTCCTCGAGCAGGACAAACCACCGACCGTCGATGTCGGGCTCGCTCTCGTCGATCGGCCGCGGGTTGCCGCGAATGATGCCGTTCTCCTCGACCCACGCGATGGTCTCCTCGTTGGCCGCGGCCGCCCGCTCGATGGCGCGCTGAACCTCGTCGCGCGAGACTCGATAGTCGACCGCGAGGAAGGTCTGTCGCCAGTCGCGGAGGTCGGGGCTGGCGAGCACGATGTGGTCGAAATCGCGGAGTGCATCGAAGCCCCCTCCGGCGATCAGGTACTGGAAGTCCGGCAGCGGCGCCATGATGTCCAGCGCCTTGTCGGCGAAGCTGAGCTTGCGGATCTTCTTGGGCACCAGCATCACGAAGAACGTGCTGTTGGTGGGACCGAGCTGATCGACCTTGGAGTTCTGCTTGCCGAGGTCGTGCTGGTCGACGGGCTCGGGCTTCGGCGGCTCGGGCTTTGGCGGCTCGGGTTTCGCGGGCGCGGGCTCGGGCGTGGCGATCGGTTGGGGTGGCGCGACCGGCGGGGTCTCGACAGCGGTGGGCTCAGGTTGCGGCGGGCTCGCCCCCTGGATCTGATCCGGGTCGATGAGCTCGACCTCTGTGAACTCCAAGTCGAGGTCGATCTCGATCTTCGGGTCGAAGGCGATCATCCCCGCGACCAGCGGCGAGACATGCAGCAGGGTCGCAGCGACGAAGGCGTAGGTCTTGCGAGAGCGGTCGCGCACTGGACGACGGCGCAACGATAGCACCGCACACCTGCGCGTGCGACCCGCTGGGGCAACGGCGCTGCCGAGGGCGGCTTTTTTAAGAGCCCCAGCGGGCGACGATCTGCTCCACGCGCCCGCGAAACCCTGTCTCTTGATGTCGCGTGAATTCCTTCCACGTACACAGGGTGCGAGGGTCGGTCACGCGGTCGATGAACAGCGTCGCGTCGAGGTGGTCGACCTCGTGGGCGAAGGTCCCCGCGGTGATGCCCCGAACCTCATGATCGATGGCGTTGCCGTGGCGATCCCACGCGGCCACGTGGAGCTCGGCAAACCGTGAGACGACGCCGCGGAGATCGGGCACCGAAAGGCAGCCCTCGTAGTTGTCGAAGCGCTCGGCGGACAAAGGTGTCAGGACCGGGTTGACCAGCACGGTCAGCGGGATCTTGGGCTTGTACGGATAGCGCGGGTTATCCCCGACCTCGATCGCGCAGACGCGGACCGGGTTGTAGACCTGAATCGCCGCGAGGCCAGCGCCATTGGCGTCACGCATCGTGGCGATCAGATCGTCGATGAACTGCTGGAACTCGGGCGTCGCGAGCTCTTCGCGGGTGACCTCGCGAGCGCGCTCGCGGAGCACTGGCGCGCCGATCTGCGCGATCGCCAGGAGGCTCATGTGCCGGAGCCCCGGATCACCTTGGCCTTGAGCGCGGCCTTGCCGTCCTTCACGTAGACGGTGAACTGCACATCACGCACATCGGTGTGCTTGTCCAGGATGTCTTGCGTGTTCTTCTGGAGCTTGCGGGCGAACTTGTCGAAGGTGAAGCCGTCGGTGGGCTCGCCGCAGGCGATCTTCACCTGCAAGAACTCGTCGAAGATCTCACGGTAGTAGCGGACCCGGTCTTCAGAATCCTCCCCAGGTGGATTCGTCAGCGCGGTGAGCGGGGCACGCGGGGCGTCCGGAGGGGGTACCGCTGCGGGGGTCGGACGCCGGGCCGGTTGCTGTGGTGCGGCAGCCACGGGTGCGGCAGCCACGGGTGCGACAGCCACGGGTGCAGCAGCCACGGGTGCAGCCGGAGCCGGTCGAGCCGGGATGGCCGCGGGCGCTCGGGGTGCCGGCGCTCGCATGGCCGCGGGTGTGGCCACGGTGAGACTCGAGGGCGCGGCGGGTCGAGCGGCGACTGGCTCGGCAGCGCGCGCCACGGGTGCAGGCGTTGGCGCAGCAGGTGCCGGTGCAGCAGCGACGGCGACGGGCTCGGGGGTGGGCTCAGCCGATTCGCCGTCGTCGACCTTGCGCATCGATCGGGTGAGCTTGCGGCCGCGCATCGTCTTGGGCCGTTGCCGCGGAGCCCCACTGGTGTCCTCGGCGACCTCTTCTTCGATCTCGAGCTCCGCGAGGTAGGCCGAGCGCAGCGCCTCGTGGGCCGCGTTCGCTGCCCGTGCGACTTCGCCGGTTGGACCCCCATAACGATCGTGGAAAATCTGATGTTGAGTCCCGCGCGAGACCGCCGTGAACTCCGCCGCGAGTCGCCGCATCGGGCCCAGCGCTTCGACCATGGGCAAGAACAGCGCGAGCCCTGCACACACCAGCAGCAACAGCAGCAACAGCACCCAGTTTGCGGTCGAGACCAAGCCCTTGTCGCCGGCTTGACTCAACGCGTCGGTCAGGTCGCGATGACCGGCCGCGGCGGTGCGGCGCGACAACACCACCAGCACTGCGCCCGACTTGCCTTTGCCTGCTGGCCCGGGCACGCGACCCAGCGCGCCGATCCGCGCGTCGAGGCCGCTCCCGATGGTGATGACCTTGCTGGAGCCTTCGTCAGGAACGTCGTCCTTGTGATCGGTCGCGAGCTTCTCCATCTCGGCGCCGACGGCTTGGTCACCGATGATGTCGCCGAGCAGCTTGCCGTTGCGCACCAGGCCCGCGGGGCTTTCGGTCCCGAAGACCCTGCGCAGCAACGAGCTCGCACCGATCTGCAGCGGCTCGAACGCGACGAGACGGCGGCCGTTGGCGTCGGGACGCAGCAACCGCGCGACCTGGATCTGCCCGCCCAACGTCAGCGAGAAAAGTGAGTCGTCGTCGAGGGGAGCGTCTTGATAGGAAGGGCTGCCGACCAGCTCGGAGATGAGCGGCTCGCCGATGCCGCTCACCGCAACGGTCGCGCCGGTGGCGTCGATGAACGCCACCGTCATGTCCGACTTGTTGCGCACGCGGACGTTCTCGGCGGCCTCCGTGAAGATCTGCGCCAAGGGCAGCTTCTCCGCGGGCAGCTTCGCCTCTTGCTCGGCGGTTCGGGCCAGCGCCTCGCGGACTGCGGGGTCCAGCAAGAGCGTGCCGACCTGGCGCACGGGCGAGGACTCGATCTGCGCCTCCATCGCGGCGATTCCTGCCTCGGTCACCGCCCGCAGCGATGTGCGATCGGCCTCGCTGAAATCACCACTGTTGCCTTGCGACAACAGAAACATCCCGCCTAGGCAGAGAATTGCGAGCGCGGACAGGAGCACGCCCCAAATGCGGGTCAGTAGCATCGGCGCGCATAGTGTAGGCCGGATGGGCCGGCGGCCGCAAATGCGCGGGTTTCGGGGCCGGCGATCCTTCGTTGCAACGAGGCGGCGGGGACGGTCGAAGCATCGAACATGCGCAGCACGGTCCTGTGGCTCGCGACTGCGGCGGTGGTCGCGGGGGGCCAAGGCCTGGGGCGCCACACGTTGTCGCCGTCGGCCGTCGCCGGCGCGGTTGCGGTGGTTTGGCCGCTGGCGATCGGCTTGGCCGTCGGGGCTGCGTTCGTCGAGCGATGGCGGCGATGGTGGCTCGCGGCTGCGCTGCTGCTGGTGGCCCTCGCCCGTGGGATGTCCACCGGAGATCGTTCGGCGTCAGCAGTCCTCCCGGTCTCTGTGCGGGGGTCCGACGCCAGCCTACGCACGTTCGCCATCCGAGAAGCGAGCTGGCCGGGTCCCACATGCCAGGTCGTCGCGGTTCCCGAGGGTGTCACCGACGCGGCGTGGCTCGAGCTCCCGAGCCCAATGTGTCCACTCGCCGCGGGCGATGAGATCGCGGTGTCGACCCGCTCGCTGCGGTTGTTTCGCGGCCCTGCCTGGCCGGCGAGCGTCGACCCGGTCGCAACCGCGCGAGGCCGCGGTGCGGCGTGGACGCTGCAGGCCGACCACGCGTGGTTGCGGGCGCGAGAGTCGGGCGAGTTCCTCGGAGGGTACTGGCACGCGATCGCTTCGGTGCGATCGACATTGTGGACCCGGTCGCGTGGCGATGACCCCCAAGCGTTCGTCGTCTCGAGCTTGTTCGGTGTGCGCGCGGCGCTCTCGAGTGTGCGCCGACGCGAGCTCGGGGTCGCCGGGCTCGGTCATCTGATCGCGGTCAGCGGGATGCAAGTCAGTCTGGTCGCGTGGGCGGCCCACCGCATGCTCCTGCGCATGCTCGCGCCGTGGTTCGCGTCGATCGGGCTGGCATTCGCGTGCTCGTTCATCGGCGTGCTCGGGTACGTGGGCTTGGTCGGTGCAGAGGCGCCTGCGGTGCGCGCGGCCATCATGGTCGCGGCGCTCGGATTGGCCGCGACGCTCGGCCGTCCCGCCCATGGCCTCACGGTCCTGGCGTCGACGTCGGCGCTGATGCTGATGGTGCGGCCGAGCTGGGTGTTCGATGTCGGGTTCCAGCTCTCTTTCGCAGCGATGGCCGCGATTCTCCGCATGCCATCCGCTGCGGGACTGGTGCTGCAGAGCTGGCGTGTCGGCTGGGCGATCATGCCGGTGATCGTGTGGCACTTCGGCGAGACCGGGGCCTGGGCGGTCCCGGCCAACGCGGTGGCCGTCCCGGTGTTCGCGCTGTGGGTCACGCCGCTGGGCATCCTCGCGGTGCTGCTCGATCCCTGGCTCGGTGAGCTGGCCTGGCTGCCGGCGAGCTGGGGTGGGGCGCTCATCCTCGACGTCGCGCATTGGTTTGCCATGGCCCCGCGGATCGGGCCGAGCTGGGTTGCAGCGCTCGCGCTGTTCCTCGCGGTCCTGGGCCTTTGGCCCAACCTGGCGGCGCGACCGTCGTGGACGCGCTGGGCTCCGTCTCGAATCCTGTGCGTCGTGGTGGTCGCCGCAACGTGGCTGCGAGGGACGCCGCCCGATGCACCTCGCGCCGATTGGGTCGCGTTCGGGGCCCGACGGACACCGACCGTGATCGTGCGCGCCGACGATGGCACCGCGTGTGTGCGCAACCCGTCCGGCGCTGGGCATGCGTGGCCGCCGTTGCTGGATGCGCTCGGCATCGCAAAGGTGGGGGTCATCCGAGCCGGGCCCGCAGCCTTGGAACCCAGGGGTGGCGCTCGCGATCCACCGCACATCGTCGCGCTGCGCGAAGAACTCATGGCGACCGGCCGCTTGGCGTCGCCGGGGGTGTGTATCGAACCCACGGACGCAGAGATCGACGCGGCCCTCGACAGGTGCACCGTGGGCGACGAGCGTCCGTTTGTCGCCGTCACCGGCTCCGAGGTTCAGTGTTTCGTCGCGGGCGACTGGCGTGCACCGTTGCGACTACACTGACGAACGTCCCACCGAGGCCCGATGACGAATCCACGAGCGATGGTGCCGCAGCTGATCGAGTCGAACGGTGCCCACGCCGGTCGCGTGCATCCGCTGCCCTACGGGATGCATGTCCTTGGCCGCGGCTCCGATGCCACGGTTTCCCTCGAACACGAGGATGTATCGCGTCGACACGCCGAACTCGACGTCGGGGCCGATGGCGTGACCATCCGCGACCTCGCCAGCAAAAACGGTGTGCGGGTCGATGGCGTTGCGGTCCAAAGCGGTGGTCGTGTCGTGCATGGTCAAGTGATCGCGCTGGGCGACTTGCAGCTGACGCTGAGCCATCCGGCGTCGCAGGTGGCCAATGTTCTGGCTCGTGCGGGCGAGACCACGATGACGGCGACGGCCACGCACGACGACGAGCCCGCGCCGCGCGGCGGCCTGCT
>CANLQR010000126.1 GCA_947492135.1 Deltaproteobacteria bacterium
GCGCGCGGTGGCGCCACCTGCCTTCTTGTAGGCCGAGCCGTAGGCGAGCATCGCCGCGCCCGCGCTCACCATCGAGAACGACGCCCAGTTGAGCATGGTCCAGGTCGGATAGGCCTTGAGCAGACAACGGTCACCCGACAGTCCGTCACCTCCCTCGAGTTCCTTCTTTGCGCAGCGCGTGGGCAGCACGAACGCGAGCGCGACCGAGCTCACGAGTCCCACGAGGCCCACACCGAGCACGCCGCCGCCGGCGCCCATGATCGTCCCGAGCGGTCGCTTGCGACCGGACTTGGCATCCGCGAACGCGTGGTATCGGGCCAGCATCACACCTGCACCCGGAGCGATGCCCAGGTTCGTCAAGTTCATCGCCCACGAGGTGGCCGCGAGCCCGATGTCGCTCCCGAAGTCGTAGGAGCACTTCGTCGCCGCCATTCCCTCCTTCAGCGGGCAGTTTTTCTTGAGCAGGACGTTCCGCGTCACCGTGAGCACGAACGCGGTGCCCCCGAGGACACCTGCAGTGGCGAGGAGTCCCGTCCCGCGGTAGCGCGGTTTCTTCGCGACCGGGGCCGTATCGGTGGGCTGGCGGGGTGCCTGGGGCTCCGCCGCGGGATCGGCAGCGAGCAACGAGAGGGCAAAGAGGCTTGCAATCGGCATATCGTCGGCGTCTTAGAACGAGCCGCCCGATCGGTTCACCGCACCGGTACGATTGCATCAGGTCTCGCCCCGAAGCGCGCCGGACGGCTCAGCGCGCGTTGGGGGCACCGAACGTTTCGCAGTTCGGACTCGAGGCCGAATGGGCGGCGGTCGACGCAGCGCGCGACTGATCGCGCGCTGCTATCGCCCGGGTAACAGATCGTGACTCTCGCCCCGGTCGACGCGGATGTTGACCACCGGGCCGCGCGTCGCACCGCCCCGTCAGTGGTCGATCGCGCGGTCCTCGACGATCCGACCATCCACCAGCGTGACGATGCGATCGCAGCGGCCGGCAAGCTCGGGCGAATGAGTGACGAGCAGAAACGCCATCTTCAAGCGGCGGTTGAACCCGCGCAGCAGCTCGAACACCTCGTCGGCGGTGGCGGTGTCGAGGTTGCCGGTCGGCTCGTCGGCCAGCACCAACGGCGGTCGTCCGACGAGGGCCCGGGCGATCGCGACCCGTTGTTGTTGCCCGCCCGACAGTCGCATCGTTCGCTCGTCGGCACGATCGGCGAGGCCGACCTCGCGCAGGCCCTCGATCGCGGCCTCGCGCTGCTCGGTCGTGACGCGGCCCCGGGCGATCGCCAGCGGCATCAACACATTTTGCACGGCGGTCAGCGCCGGCAACAGGTGGTGGAACTGGAACACGAAGCCGATCGAGCGGCCGCGTAGCTCGGTGAGTTCGGTGTCGTCGAGCGCAGAGATGTCGCGCCCGAGCACGCGTAGCTTGCCGCCGGTGGGGCGATCGAGCAGGCCCAGCAGATTGAGCAGGGTGCTCTTGCCCGAGCCCGAGGGGCCGACCAGGGCCGTGAACTCGCCCGCCTCGATGCGCAGGTCGATGCCCTTGAGCACGTGTGTGACCACGTCCTCGCCGAAGTCCTTGGTCACGCCCGCGAGCTCGATGACCGGATCAGTCATGGCGGATTGCCACCGCGGGATCGAGTCGTCCGGCACGAATCGCCGGCAACACCGCGGCAATGAGGCCCGTCGCGATCGCCGTCCCCGCGGCCGTCAGCACCAGGGGGAGCTCGACCGTGATTGGGAAGAGCGGGGCACCTCGGGCGTCGACGACCGCGCTGCCGAAGGCCATCGCCACAGCGATGCCCAACGCCACCCCGACGATCGAGCCGAGCATGCCCAGTACACCGCCTTGGACCATGAACACCAGCACGATGCGGCCCCGCGACATTCCCATCGCGCGCAGGATGCCGATCTCGCGGCGCTTTTGCACGACAGAAACGACCAGCACGCTGGCGATGCCGATCGTCACCGCCAGGACCACGAAGACCTGGATCAGCAGGCTCGACGCGCTCTGCGAGCGCAGCGCGGTCAGCAGCTGATCGTTGGTACGCATCCAGCTGTCGGCGACGAGCCCGCTGGCCGCCGCGAGGCGCACCGCAGTGGTCTCGGCCTCGAACAGACCGCGAACCCGCAGCTCGAGGCTCGACACGCCCCCCACCAGGTCCAGCAGCGTCTGACCCGAGCGCAGCGTCAGCAACACCCAGCGCTCGTCGACCTCGCGGTTTCCGAGCTGGAACACACCCGACACGGTGAACAGCTCGGTGCGGCCGCCGGCGGCCTGCAGGCGCAGCTTGTCGCCGACCTCGATGCCGAGATCCGCCGCCAGCTCGCTGCCGATGGCCGCCTGCGCGCCGCTGCTGGGCAGCGCGCCCGCGATCAAGCGATCGTCGATCGCAACCACCTGGACGTAGCTGCTCGGCTCGATGCCGAGCACGTTGACCGACTTCGAGGCGGTGCCGCGGACCGCGAAGCCCGGGCCAGCGACCACCGGCGTCACGACCTCGACTTCGGGATCCTGCGCGAGCTCGGCCATGGTGCGTTGCCAGCCAACGATCGAGCGTACGCGCTGGGCGGGTCGTTGCTCGCGCGAGGCGATGATCGTCCCGCTCGGGGCATCGTCGATCCGCAGCAGTCGCGCCCGCTCCTCGGGCGGACGCACCACGATGTGGGCCTGGGCCCCGAGGGTCTTGTCGATCAGGCTCTGCTGCAGGCCGCCGATCAGCGCCGACAGGAACACGATCACCGTCACGCCCACGCCGACGGCCGCGACCACCAGTGACGAGGCGGTCTTGCCCTCGCGGAGAAACTGCAGCGCCACGAAGACTGCGATCGGCATGGCTTTAGCGCACCCGATCCCCGGGTTCGAGTTCGCTGACGTCGACGGGCACCAGCGCCTCGTCGCCGCGCAGGCCCTCGCGGATCTCGACCTGGGCATCGCCGCGCAGGCCCAGCACGAGTTCGCGACGCACGGCGACGCCGTGCTCGACCACCAGCGCCCATGGCGAAGCCGAAGCCAGATCCCGCACGACACCCAGCGGCACGGCCAGCGCCGCGGTCGCGCGTCCGACCTCGATCTCCACCGAGACGGTCATGTCGGTGCGCAGGTAGCCCGGTGCCTCTTGCACCGACAGCCGGATCTCGATGGTGCCGCGCACCGGGTCGACGGCCGGTGCGATGTACTCGACCACGGCCTCGAATCGCGCGTCGGGAAACGCCTCGGCCGAGGCCACGGCGCGCTGGCCCAGCGCGAGCAACCGCAGGTTTTTCTCGTCGGGCTCGATCACCAAGCGCGTAGGTCCGTCGAGCGTCATGCGCCCGAGCTTGGTTCCGATCTGGACGACATCACCCACTTCGGCGGTGCGTTCGATGAGCGTACCGGCAGAGGGCGCAACGATCTGCAGCCTCTCGAGCCGGGCTTGCGCCGCCGAGAGCCCAGCCTCGGCGAACATCTCGGCTGCGATCGCGCCCTGCCAGTCGACGCCCGACTTGCTGACCGCTGCTTGCTGCAGCTCGGCGGTGCGCGCACGCGTCCGGGCGACGGTGACTGTGGTGCGGGCCAGATCGAGATCACCAGCGTTGAGATTGCCGCTGCCAAACAAGGACTCGCTTCGCTCGAGCTCGCGTCGAGCCTCCTCGAGGTTGGCCCGGGCCTCGCGCAGGCCCGCCGCGGCGGACGGCGCGGCGATGGTCGCGACCTGTCGCGTGCGGGCCTGGGCTTGCTGTAGCGCGGCCTGGGCCTGCAGGACCATGGCCTGGGCTTCGGTCTGGTCCATCTGTACGATCAGCTCACCGGCGACGACCGGCTCGCCCTCGTCGACCCCCACCCGCGTGATCTTGGTCGACTCGCGCGCGGCGAACGTGATCTCGGCCGGCGCCGCGACGCGGCCGATCGTGACCAGGGTCTGGACGATGTCGGCGCGCTGCGGCGCGATGGTGGCGATCTTGGGTCCGCTCCAGCGGTTCCACGCCAAGAACCCGACGACGGCGAGCAGCGCGGCCGCTAGGCCCCCGAAGATCCAACGTCGCCGCGTCGTGCTCATGTGTCGGTGGGACTATGCACCAGTTTCGAGGCTGCGCTCCGAAGGCGCGCAGCCCCCGGTCTAGCGTCGCCGCTGGCGTCGCGCGACCGCGAGCACCACACCGGAGAGTCCGAGCCAACCGAAGGTCCACGCATCGCGGGTCATGCCTGGTTCGAGCGCGCAGGACAGCGAGCCACCCGCCTCGCCCGTGCACGTGCCGTTGCTGCACATGCCCTCGGCGTAGCCATCGACCTCGAGGTTGTAGGCGGCTTGGAGCGCGAGGACGCACTCCTCGAGGTTGTTGCCGTAGTCGACGTAGTTGCCGTCGCAGAACAACGCACCTTCGGGCGCGGTGCAGTGAGCCTCGCACCCGCCACTGAGTTCGGCCTGGCAGTCGATGAAACCACCGGCCTGACACTCGATCTGGCAATCGATGTTGGCCTCGGCCTCGCAGCGCCCGTCGCAGCTGGCCTCGCACTTGCCCTCGCACGACGCTTCGGGCGGCGTGCCTTCGCAATTACCGTCACACGATGCACTGCAGGTACCGCGGCACGACGCCTGACACTCGGAGTCCGAGCTCGAGCAACGCCCCGAGCACTCGCCCTCGCAACTGCCCTCGCACGACGCACGACAATCGAACGCGGGTGGATCGACCTCGCACTGACCGCTGCACTCGCCCTGGCAGCTCGCGCGACAATCGACCGAAATATCGGCATCGCACTGCCCCTCGCACTCGGCGTAGAGCTGTCCCGCGCACGCGGCCTCCAACATCAGTGGCTCGCACCTCGCAACGCAGCCCCCGCCGGTCACCAGCTCGCACCTTGCCGAAGCGGAGACGTCGATGTTGCCGCATGACTCGAGACCGGCGCGCGCGGTGGCGGGAAGCAGCAGGGAAAGGGCGCATGCCGCCCCGAGAAGAGTGGTGGATAGAAGTTTCATCATAGTGAACCCTTGGCCACCAGCGCCCGTGCAAGGATCAAACCGACAGCAGGTGTCCGTAATGGTTGACGCCGGGCTGTGCGCCTCGGCACGGCGGGGCGAACGGTCACGTGCGCGCATCGGCGCGCCCCTGGCCTGAGCGAGTTCGACACAGGTGTGCCCGATGGCTCTCGCGTTCCGCCGTCACGCCTCCATCGCGAGGCTACATTCTCCCAGAATTCTCCCGGAATCATCCGGCCTGCGGTGGCGCTGCCTTTGCACAGCTCGAGCCGGTGACCGCCTCCCCCACAAACTCTTCGGGGCGATCCGCCTTGCACACCCTCCACCGCCGGCTCAACGCGTTCCATCGCTGGCGGATGCAGCCGCGTCTCACGCCCGAGCTCGACGATGATGGCGACGACGCCACCCTCGCCTACGAGCTCGAGATGCGTTCGGCCGAGCGACGGTGGATCACGCAAGAGCGAGCCGCCGTGAGTTCAGCTGCCCGCAAGGCGCCGCGCGACGCGGATGGATTCATCGCGTGGTTCGAACGGCTCAAAAACAACGGTCCTGGTCGGCTGCATCCGCTGTTCTCGTGGCTAGCGACGTCCGCGACCGTCGACGAGATGAGATGGTTTCTCAGCCAAGAAAGGGGCGCCGAGGCCGGCTTCGAAGACCTCGTCGCGCTCACGCAGGTGAGGATGCCGGCGGGGCCAAAGCTCGCGATGACACGGAATTTCTGGGACGAGATGGGCCAGGGACACGCGGCTGGCGTGCATGCGTCGATGCTCGATCAGTTGGCCACCCAGCTTCGCCTCGGGCCAACCGAACTGGTGTGGGAGTCGCTGGCGCTGTCGAATACGATGACGACGCTCGCGACGAATCGCGACTACGCGTACCAGTCCGTCGGCGCACTCGGTGTGATCGAGCTGACCGAGCCGGGTCGGGCCAGGCTCATCGACGACGGGCTGGTTCGGCTCGGCATCGAAGGTACTGCGCGACGCTACTTCGCGCTGCATGCGACAGTCGATGTCAAACACGCCGCGGCATGGACTCGCGAGGTCCTGCGACCCTTGATCGTGGCCGAGCCGCGCTGCGCGCAGCTGATCGCCGAAGGCGCCCTGTTGCGACTCGCCGCGGGCGCGCGCTGCTTCGCGCGCTATGAGGCCGAGCTACAGACCTCGGCCAAGCTCGAAACCGTCGCTCTGCAACTCGTGCGTCCGCCGGCAACCTCGATCGCTGGCCTTGCGCTGGACCGCCATACTGCGCCGCTCATGTAGCTCCCGCGACGGTGCTGTCGCTCACGCGGCCGGGGGCGCACAGGCGTCGATGCAATGCTGCGCCTGATTGTCCGATCGCAGCGAGCACGTGGCCCGATCGTCGGGATTCGCCTCGCCCGGACAGCTCTTGCTCGCGCGGTCGAGTTGCTCGAGACAGTCGCGACGGCACTCACGAAGCTCCGGTTGCGCGAGCGAGCGCGAGACCACCTCGACGCAGTTGAGCCGGCACGTCGCCTGATCACTGGCGTTGCCGTCGATGCACCGGCCTTCGCAGGCGTGGAGGCGTGCGGTCGCGGTGTGCCCGACGCTCGCGTCGCGTGGCGACGCTGAACAGACCAGGCGGCAGGTCTCGCGGTCGTCGCCCGACGTCGACTTGTCCACGCACGCATTCACGCACGCGTCCACGACAGCTGGTTGTGCCGCCTCGGGATCGCAGGCCAGCAGAGCCGCGAATAAAACGATGACGCGTCTCACCCGATCAGTGTGTGCTGGGAACAGGTGCACGCAACGCGCATCGATTGCGCGGCATCACCCGCGACCGGTGAGCAACAGCTCGGGCGCGAAGATGTAGATCGCGGCGGCGGCCAGGGCTTGCACGACCGCGAAGGCGAGGATCGCCCGGGCGACGCTCGCGATCCAACCCGCACCCGTCGTCACCCGCAGTGACCAGGCCAGCCACGCGTAGCCCAGCGCGAGACTGATCGCAGTGCCGGCCCCCGGCAGGACGATGGTGACTGGCGTGAACAGGGCCTGCAGCAACGCCACGTGGCCGAGTGCGAACAACAGCAGCACGTAGTGCTCGATCCAGCGCAGCCCAGACCGCCGAAACGAGAGCACGAGCACGCCCGCCATCACCGGAAGTGCCGCGAAGGCGATGAGCTTTTCCCACTCGACCGGCAACGCGGAAGGGGGCGCTGCCATTGCTTCGCCGATCCACGGGATCAGGAGGAAGGCCACGGTGTACGCCGCGATCGCGTACTTGAACGGGTTCACGTAGACGATGCGACGGCCGTCGAGGTACTCGCGAATGACCTTGCCCGGCCGGACCGTGAGGCCCCACAGGGTGCGAAACACCCTCGAGTCGAGGTTCATGAGGCCGTCGACGACGTCGTCTGCCAGAGCGCGGCTCCGCAGTCGAATGAACTGATGGCCCTGGCCGCACGCATGGCAGTAGACGCCGACCAAGGCGGTGCCACACGAAGCGCACGTGTCTGCGCTGGGGGGTTGGTCGGACATCGTGAGGGCAACGGTAACCAACACCGCCGCAAGCCGGAGGCCGAGCTGGGCGTTTATGAGGTTGGAAGCGGCAGGCCAGCAAGAAGGGCCGAGTGGCAAGCGTCTCCGGAGTAAGGCGGCGGACATTCTTGGCACGAGGGAAGTTGGCCGCCAAAGTGATACCGTCGCCGGTGATGGGTCGCCCTCTTGGCGGTGTGACCGCGCGCCGCGTACTCGTGACCGGCGCCGATGGCTTCATCGGTTCACACCTGGTCGAGCGCCTGCTGGCCGACGGACATGAGGTGACCGCCGTCGTCCGTGCGACCTCGGTGGTGGGCACCACCGAGCTGCGCCTGCGCAACCTGGGTGCGGTCCGAGATCGACTCGCGGGCGTGATCGCCGTCGACGTCGCAGGATCCGACGCGTGCGCGCGCATGGCCGAGAGCTCGCCGCAGTGGGTGTTCCACCTCGCGGCCGAGGCCTGGGTCGAGCGCTCGTTCACGCAGCCCGCCGAGGTCCTGCGCACCAACCTCGGCGGCACGATGAACGTCCTGGCGCTGGCCCGCCAGTCACCCGGCCTCGAGCGCCTCGTGGTCACGTCGTCGAGCGAGATCTATGGGACCGCACAGGCCGAACGCATCGCTGAGCACCACCCGTTGGCGCCGACCTCACCCTACGCGGCGTCCAAGCTCGCGGCCGACCGCATGGCGTTCGCGTTCGTCCAGACCTACGGCCTGCCGATCGCGATCGTGCGCCCGTTCAACTGCTATGGGCCGCGCCATACCTACGACGTGATCCCCAAGTTCATCGATCGTGCCCTGCGCGGCCTACCGCTGGTGGTGTTCGGTGACGGCCAGCAATCGCGCGATTTCACCTACGTCGACGACATGGTCGAGGCTTTCGTGCTCGCGGCCGAGCACCCTGACGTCGTGGGCCAAGCGATCAACTTTGGCTCCGGTGTGTCGATCACGGTCGCGGCACTCGCAGCGCAGATCACCGCGCTGTGCGGCTCGCCCGCAGCGGTCGAGCGTGGTCCCGCGCGCGCGGCCGAGGTCGCGCGGCTGTGCTGCGACGCTTCGGCGGCGCACGCCCTGGGTTGGCGAGCCCAGATCGGACTCGACGAGGGCCTGCAGCGCAACATCGCGTGGGCGCGGGAGCAACGGCCAGCGCGATGAGCCCCCGAGGTGCCACGACGGCCCGCCGGATCGCCGTCACCCTGCTCGAACATCCGATGGTCCCGTGGGCGCTCGCGCTGGCGTTTGCCATCGCGGGCATCGTCGACGTCGCGCTCGACCTCCACCTCCACGACGAAGGCCGCCTGACCCACATTCTTGCGCGCATGACGTGGGAGCGCCCGGTCGATCTCCTGTTCCTGCAGAAATCGCGGCCGCCGGTGTCGGCACTGTACGCCCCGTTCGCCGCGCTTGGCCCCCATGCCTTCGGCGTGGCTCACGTGCTCGTCGCTGCGATCGCGATCCCCCTGCTCGCCCAGCTCGCCCGAGCCTTCGGACACCACTGGCCCAACCTCGCGGCGGTGGTGCTCGCCGCCTCGCCGCTGTACTTCGCGTGTGCTGCCGCGGGGGTGTCGAACAGCGATGGCGTTGCGATCGCGATCGTGGGCGCCTGGCTGTGGTTGGCTCGACGTCGCCCGTTTGTCGGGGCCGTGGTGCTGGGCATGGTGCCGTGGATCCGCGCCGAACTCGCGCCGTTGCCCTTGATGTTGTTGCTGACCTGCAGCGCGACGGATCGCAAAGCGGCGTGGTCCGGCGCGCTGATGTTCCCGGTGCTCTACGCGCTGACCGGAGCGCTCGTCCATGGCGATGTATTGTGGTGGGCCCACTATCCGCCGTCGCTGCCCGAGCCCATGGAACATCATCCGCTGTGGGCGCAGCAAGATGGCCGCGTGACGCTCAACAGTCTGGGCGCGACGCTGCTCGCGTTGTCCCCCGCGTGGTTGCTGGCCATTCCACTGGGTGCCGGGTCCGCCGCCCGCCGCGAGGTTCCTGCCGCCCAGTGGGCGTGGCTCGCCTTCGCCGCGCTCGAGATCGGGGTGTTGCTCGCCCTGCCGCGATGGCGCGTGTTCAACTTCGATCTCTCACCGCGCTACCTGTTGGGCGTCGTTCCAGCGCTGGCCTTGGCGCTGTCGTCCCGCGTCGAGTCGCTGGCGGACGACGCGGGCTTGCGCGAGCGCATCGCCGAGTTCGGGCTCTTGGCCGCAGGCGCGGCGATCGGGTTTGCCGTCGCCCTTGGTGGCGCCCATCCTGCCGCGCTTGCGGCCACCGCCGTGCTGGCCGCGTCCATCACGGTGGCACGCGCCGGACAACCTCGCGCGGCGGCGATCGGCGTGGCGGCCCTGCTGTTGGCCGGCCCCTTTGGGTTCGCCGACGGCACCCATCTGCGCCGCGATCTGATGTCGCCGGAGCTCGACGAGATCCGCGCTCGACTCGCCGAGGATCAACGCCTCCATCATCGTCCGATCTTCACCAACGCTCCGCTGCTGAGCTCGGTGCTCGTCGGCGCGGAGTACGGGCCCGTGCACTACATCGTGCAAGCCGATCAGCTGCACGAGATCGTGGCGCTGAGCAATCCCACGTCAGGCCAGAGACAGGGTCTGCTCGAAGCCCTGGCGCACGACTTCTATGGCCCGCCGATCTTCGCCGACGGTTTCACACCCGCGCAGCTCCCCACCGACGCGGTCTTCGTACTGGTCGACGACCCTCGGCTCGAGCTGGTGATGCCCGCGGCGCTCTGGGATCCCGCGCTGCGCATGCACACCGCGAGCGCGCGGCTACGGATCATGGAGTTCGCCAAGCCGCCGGTGGTGAGGCCATGAGGTTGCGAGACACCTTGCCCAGCGCTCTGGTCGCAGTGGCGTGTGCGGTCGGCACGCTGGTATTCGCCTCGCGCAGCGAACCCCGCGTCGAGCACCCCGCCCAGACCGCGGTCCCCGGAGCACTGCTCGACGGCCTCGGGCCCGGTGACCGCATTGCCGGATGGAACGTGGCGCGGTGCAAGCTCACCGCGGATCAGGCGGTCGAGGTGACGATGACCCGTGACGGGCTCGAGTTCGTACTCACCGTCGTGCCGCTGGGCACGCGGCCCGAGAACCCGCCGTTTTCGACCGCCACGCACGCGATCTACTACGGTCACGCGCGTCCCGACGGCGCGCAGATCCCCGCGGGCGCACTGCGAGCCATCGTCGCCGAGCTGACGCGTCGACTCGAGCGCCAGTGAACCGCCCAGCCGCGGCGCCGCGCCATGCCGGGTCGAGCATGGGCGCGCAGCAGCGGGGCTACAGCGGGTGCTCCACCAACCATTGCCGCGCCACTGGCTCGGGCATGCCGACCTGCACGAACCGCGCGGCGGCTTCGAACGCGAACACATGTGCGTAGGCACGGTCTGCACCTCGGGCTCTGCTCCACAACCCTTGGGCGAGCTCGACCAACGCGTACCCTAGCTCGCTATCCGCGCCCAGAATGCGCAGCTGCGGCAACACGCTTTCGAGGGTGGCAATCGCCTCGTCCGTACGGCCAAGCGCGTTGAGCTGGCGGGCCACCGCCCGGCGCGCGCGCTGGACCTCGATGTGATCGCCGCCACGGATGCGCGCCAGCACAGCCTCGGTCTGCTGGTGGAGTTCGAGCGCGCGGACGTAGTTGCCCAGCGAATGCTCGACGCTACCCAGGTTCAGCATGGCAGTGGCGTGATCGGCAGCGTTGCCAACCGCGGCCCACGACGTCATGGCTTCTTGCAGGTGCTCGCGTGCCTCGGGGTAGTCCTCGCGCAGCATCGCGTTGACCCCGAGGTTGTTGTGCGCCACGGCAAGGTCGGTGGAGTTCGGCGCCACCCGACGGGTGATCTCGAGCTGGCGCGAGAACACGAGGTTCGCGGCGTCGTACTCGCGCATTTCGTCGAGGGTTGCGCCTAGCGTGGACAGCGCCCCGCTGAGTTCCGGATGACTGGGGCCCAGCCGCTCGGTCTTTTCTGCCAGCGCGCGCTCGAGCAGCGGTCGGGCTTCATCATGGCGCCCCATCTTCGTGTACGTGCGCCCGAGGTCGAGCTCGAACCCCGCGAGCGTGGCTGGCTCGACACCTTGCTCTCGGGCCTGGGCCAATGCCGTCGATTGCAGGCTGATGGCCAGCGCCCAGTCGCCGCGTTCGAATTCCAGATCGCCCAGGTCGAACGCCAGCTGACGGGCCAGCGCAGCGGATCCGCTACGAGCGACGGCCGCTTTCGCGTGGCCGCTCCACAACGTCGCGCCTTGCAGATCGTGAAACTGCTCGAGCAAGAGCCGCATGACTCGAGTGGCCGCCTGGGCGGCCCGTTCGTCGTCGCCGGCCGCCGTCGCCAACTCGACACCGCGGCGGGCGAGCTCCAAGGCGTCGTCGGCCCGGCCATTGCGCAGCGCCAGGACGCTGTCGAGCACGGCGATCTCGGCCAGTAGGCCCTGTGCAGCGACGGGTGCGACCGCGCGCGCAGCGTCGAGGTGCGCCCGCGAGGCGACGTCCTGTCGGGTGTCGGCGAGGGCACGCGCAGAGGCGAGCAGCGCCTGCGAGAGCCCGACGACGGGGCTCGCGGGACTCGACGGCAGTACCGCCGAATCGCAGCGGTTCGGAGCGGGTAGCGCGGAGATCGCCCGCATGGCCCGCCGAAGGTTCGTCAGCGGCGCGTGCTCGAGCACCTCCACCAGCGCGTCGAATCGCGCGCGTGCCTCATCGAGACACACCGCGACACCCGTTCTTGCCTGCGCGCACACATCGTCACGCGTGGTTTGCCAGGCGCCTTGCCAGCGCTGCAGCGCCTGCACGACGCGCGGCGCAAGCTCTGGGGCGAGCGTAGGATCGGTGGCGGCGAAGTGCTGCTCGAGTGCCTGGGGCTGCCAAGGCGCGGGCGTTGTGCACGTCGTCGCGCTCGGCAGTGCGGCGACCCCAGCGGCGACCAGTGCAGCGGCCGCGGCCCAACCGAGCCCACGACGTCCGGCCGCCGCGGCCACGAGTCCATCTCGCAGCGCGTCGATCGTCGGCCATCGTGCCGCCGGATCCTCCGCCATCCCGCGCAAGAGCACCTGGTTCACCTGGCGCAGGCTCCACCGACCCGCGGCAGCGCGCACCGGCTGCGGAACGTCGCAGAGCACGCCGCGCAGCGTGCAGCAAAGCGCGTACTGGTCGCCTTTGCGCGAGGACCGACCCGCCGGAAGTTCGGGCGCGAGGTAGCCCGGCGTCCACCCGCCGGCCCGCCCTTGAGTGAGGCTCTCGTCAGCGGCAGTCGAAGCGATGCGCGACATTCCAAAATCGACGAGCTTGGGCACGTCCGCGACGACGACCACGTTGGGCGGCTTGATGTCGCCGTGAACGATCCCGGCCGCGTGGGCGACCGCGAGTCCATCACAGACCGCCCGCGCGAGCTCGAGCCGTTGCCGCCAACTCCGCGAAGCTGTCGCCCACTGCGCGAGGTCGCTGCCGTCGAGCGCCTCGACGATGAGGAACAACCGTTCGGTCCCCGCGACCGGGTCGCGGTGAATGCCGACATCGTAGATCGTCAGGATATTGGGATGGGTGACGTGGGCGAGCGCGCGGGCTTCGGCAAGCTGGCTCGCAGCATCCCCATCGGTATGGCGGAGCTTGATCACCACATCGCGGGCCAAGACACTGTCGCGGGCGATGAAGACCTCGCCTTGGCCACCGACGGCGATGCGCCGGACCACAGTGTGGCGGCCGATGCGTGGAGGTGTCGGCTTGTGCCCGAACAATCGCGCGCGGGCATTGGCGCGGGCGGTCTCGACCGCGAGGGCCGAAGGTGCGCCCGCCAGTCGCCGCCAGCGGTCGTCCGACGGCGGCGGCGAAGGCAGCTCCGAGGCATCGTCGGGGTGTGGTCGTAGGTCAGCCACTGTCGAGTTTCACCGGGATTGGGTGAGACCGGCCGCTAGTCGCCGCGCGCCGCAAGGTGTTGCTCGAGTGTGCCGCGCAGCTCCGCAGGCAGCATCTCGGCCAACAGCGCACGCGCCCGCCACAACCACCGCTTGATCGTGCCTTCGGGCGCCTCGAGGACCACCGCGATGTCGCGGATCGAGAGCTCCTCGAAGTAGTACAGCTCGACCGCCGTGTGGAGATCAGCCGGCAGCCGGCGCATCGCGTCATGAAGGCCCTGCCGCTGCTGGTCGACGAACATCTGGGTGGTTGCACCCTGGCCCAGGTCGACCATCGACATGGTTCGAAAGCTGACCGCCGTGTCCTTGCGCTTGCGCTCGAACCACATCAGCAGTTGCTTGCGCGCGATGGCCAAGACAAATGCGCGCAACGGGCAGTTGCCCTGAAATCGTTCGCGCGACTCGACCAGGCCCAAGAAGGTGCGTTGGGTGAGATCGTCGGCGTCTGCGCCCACGCGGCGGTCGAAGTAGCGAAACACCAACTCGAAGTGGCGGGCGAACAGTTGCTCGCCCGCCGCTGCGTCGCCTGCGCGCCACGCCGCAAGTAACTCGGTGTCGTCGAGCACGTGCGCGCAGTATACCCACGTCGGCTAGCCTCCGGTCGAGCCACCACCGGCGGTCGAGCTGCTGTCCGAACCACCGCCACAGCTGTCCGGGTTCAGGTCGCAGTCGCCGTTGCAGTCCTCCGCGAGCGTCGGGCACACGATCACATCGCCTTGCACGTTGCCGCCGAACTCCGCGGGGCACAGGGCGGTGTTCAAGCACTCCGTGAACTCGGACCCGACCAGCCCCACACAGTCATTCGGTATCGCCTGGCAGGCCTCGGGCTGGTCGACGTAGTCGCAGTACTCGTAGGCATCATCACACTGGCAGTCGTCCCCAGGTTTGACGCACACGTCCGAGCCCTCGCACTGGGCTGCGCCGCACGTCACCGGGCCGGGTCCGGTATCCATGCAACCTTCGGGATTGAGATCGCAGTCGCCATGGCACTCGTCGATGGCGATGCACTCGAACGCACCCTCCACGAAACTCCCGGGCGCACCATCGCACCATTGGTCCGACAAGCACTGCTCGAGAGCCGCGGCCGACAAGTCGGAGCACGCCGCTGGGGTCTCGACGCAGCCCCCGGGTGACTCGCTGGTGCTGCAGTACTCGAAGGCGGCATCGCAAGAGCACACCGTGCTCGCATGACCGCACTGCTCGTTACTCCCGCACGAGGGACCCCCTTCGCAGCCGTCGCCAGCGGTCGCGGTTGCCGAGCTTTCGCTCGCTTCGGTTGCGCTCTCGCCGGTTTCGTCCGCGGCCGCGCACGCCAATGCGCCCATCGCGACGCAGCCACCCAACGCCAACACCAACACCATCCTCATCGAGTTCAATCCAAGCATCGTTCATCTCGGCCGCCGTAAGTTGGGTGGCCGCTCCAATCCCTGGGTTGGATCGGGGGGCCGTCGGTTCGCCTCGGGAGAAAAATAAATTTCTGCGCCCGGTTTAGTCGTCGTCGCGCAGCGCGGGAAACAGCGCCTCGACGCTGGGCTGGGGGTTGCGGGTCTCCTCGCGGCCAGGCACAGGGCGATCGAGCACCGGCAGGCGTCGCCGCGCAGCAGCGGCGGGCTCATGCGGCGTCACTGCGACGGCGACCCGTTCGCCGGGCCCGACGAACATTCGCCGCAGGTTCGCCGGCATCGAGGCCACTGTGGTGTCGAGCAGGGCCTGCGCTCGGAGTTCGTCGCCCCCGAATCGCGCGAGATAGTTGCCGTCGATGCCCGCGCAGACCGACTTCGTCGCACAGCCTTCACAGACGGGGGCGAAGCACCGTGGCGCCTCGACGATCGACTCGGCCAGCCAAGGGCCGAGCAAACACCCGGGTGCACCCATGATCGCGACCGCCATCCCGAGCTTGCGCGCGCGATCGAGGGCGTGCAGTGCGAACGGCAGTGCCAGCGCCAGCCGCGGCATGATCCGGTCGAACTCGAGCCCCGCTCGCCCGGCGGCGTGCGGCAACGCGATGCTCCATGCGAGCACGCCGTGGTGCGCCAGCCAGGCCGGCAGCTCAACCAGAGTCCGTGCATTCGAGCGAGTCAGCAGCGTCGTCACGACGACGCTCACGCCTTCGCCACGCAGGCGGCCCAGACCCGACGTCACCTGATCGAAACCACCCGCAACGCCGGTGTGATAGTCGTGGACGGCTGCGCGCGCGCCGTGGATCGACAGGTGTACGTCGGTGAGTCCGGCGGCGACCAAGCTGCGCACGCGGGCCTGGTCCGCCAGCGCGCGGCCGTGGGTCTGCACTCCGATCGCGCCATAGCCGAGCGACGCTGCCGCCATGATCCCCGGCTCGAGCGCGGCGGCGAGCAGCGGCTCGCCGCCGACGAACGTCACCTCGTTGGCGCCCGCATCGCGCCGGGCCACCAGCTGCGCGTGCCAGTCCGCGGTGTCGCCCGCCGTGGTCCCGTGTTGACCGCAGAACCGGCAGGCGTTGTCGCAGTGCGTCGAGAGTCGGATCGTCGCGCGCACCGGGCTCACGACAGCGGCACGCCGAACGATCCGTGCGGATACTGCTCGGTGCGTTCGCGCAGCGTGAGCAGCTCGGGCCCGCGCTGCACCTCACCCAGACGCGCCGCGAGGGCCATCACGGCGAGCCCTTGGGTCTCGTCGGTCGAGGTCGAGCCATCACCACGGTTGGCCACGAACAGACTCAGATGCGCGGTCTCGGCGACGCCGCGCGGCCCCTGGGGATCACGGGCGAGTACGTCGACCTGAAAGTGGACTCCTGCGCCCGTCCGCATCACGATCGGGACCGCGCCGAAGTGTGGGTGGTGGATCGCCACGACGGTGACCTCGCCGAGCCTGTCGCCGACCGCGAGCGCGCCCCATGTGGTCGGTGCCGGAGCGCCACCACCATCGAACGCGAGCAGAGCCCACGTCGCGGTGCCGACCACGGTCGCACCCACCATGCCAACGAGGAGTTGCCGGCGGGTCGGTGGCGAAGCCGCGTCACTCACGATTTCACGATATCTAGGTTTTGCCGTCGCGGTCAACTCTACGGGCGCCGAGCTCACACGCTATGCTTGGCGAGTGCCCGCCGGGGCGCGCTGCGACAACCAGACCCGGTGGACAAGGGATTGGCGCATGACAATGATCCGACCAGCACCTTCGTTCGCCAGCTTGAAGTCGCCGTGGACCGCGGGGTTGGCAGTGACGCTTCTTGGCCTGGGCCTGTCGTTCGCTTGCGGTTCGACCGCCGGTGACGGCGAGACCACCACCGACTCCACCGAGGCTTCGGGCACGACCGCCGATCCCAGCGTCACGACGTCGCCATCGACCTCCGCCACGACGTCCGCCACCACCGCGAGTACGACGGACCCCACGTCGATGACCTCGACTTCGCTGGACACCTCGAGCGACGGCAGCGAGTCGACCGGCGGGCCACCTGCGGAGCCCGCCATCCACTGGGTCGGGCGCATCGACCCGTCCGATCCGACCCGCACGCGCTTTGGCTGGTCCGGTGCTGGGTTCGTCGTGCGGTTCGACGGCACCGGTGTCAGCACTCGGCTCGACGACGCTGCGCGCTACTTCACGCTCGTGGTCGACGGGAC
>CANLQR010000127.1 GCA_947492135.1 Deltaproteobacteria bacterium
GTTTACAGGCCGGCGGGGTCAGGTTCCCGACGCGGCCTGGCCGCGGCGCCTCGTGGCGAAAACTCGACCCAAGGGCTGGCTTCGCGCGGAGCCATGGCCAGTTCGATCTCGCGATTGTGTTGGGGACCCGAGTTGAGACAACCTGCGCCCGCGTGATACCTGCAACAGACCCAGCGGCGCTTGGACCGCGAGCCGCTGGCAAGGTGGCTCGATCGTTTCGTGACTACCAGTGGGGCCGCATGATCCCGTTCGCGGGGGTTCACGTGGCGGCGCTGGTCGGCCCGTTCTTCGTCGAGACCACGGCGGCGGACTGGATCGGCTGCGTGGTGGTGTTCGTGGCGCTGATGTTCGGCGTCAGCGCGGGCTATCACCGCTACTTCTCGCATCGCGCCTACAAGACCGGTCGTATCTTCCAATTCTTTCTCGCGCTGCTCGCCCAGTGCACCGCCCAGCGAGGCGCGTTGTGGTGGGCCCATCACCACCGCAACCATCACCGCCACTCCGACCAGCCCGACGACATCCACTCGCCCGGCCACTGGGGTTTTTGGCACTCGCACATCGGCTGGGTCTTCGACGACACCCACCGCACCGACTACACGAAGATCGCCGACTTTGCCCGCTTCCCCGAGCTGGTGCTGCTGAACAAGCTGTGGATCATCCCGCCGATCGCGTTTGGCACCATCGTCTACTACACGATGGGATGGTCGGGCCTGTGTGTGACGTTCGCCTTGGGCGTCGTGCTCGTGGCCCACGTGACCTTCGGGGTCAACTCGCTGGTGCACCTGTACGGCAAGCGGCGGTTCAAGACCACGGACGACAGTCGCAACAACTGGGTGCTGGCGATCATCATGCTCGGCGAGGGCTGGCACAACAACCACCATCACTATCAGTCGTCGGCTCGGGTCGGCTTCTACTGGTGGGAGATCGACATGACCTATTACATCCTGTGCGTGCTCTCGTGGGTGGGGATCGTGTGGGATCTGCGACCGGTCCCGCCGCATGTCTACGAGCGCCACGCCGCGGGCCTGTCGGCAGCACCCGAGGTGCTGCCCGACGTCATCGCGGTGAAATCGACGCGCGGCTGAAGTCCGCTACGCTGGCCTAGATGGCTGGCTCAGACTGTGTCGGACTCGTCGTGTTGCTCGTGATGGCTGGTGGCGCGGGCTGCTTTTCCGAGTCCAGCCGGTCGCTGGGGCCCAACGACGACGAAAGTGGCAGTTCGGAGACCGGCGGATCCACGGCGGATCCTGTCTCGGACGTCGGCGTGGGCGCCACGACGGAGTCGAGCGGGGAGACCACCGACCCAACCACAGACCCAACTACAGACCCAACTACAGACCAGGACTCGTCGACCGGCGAGGTCTCGTCGTGCGGGGATGGGACCCTCGACGACGGCGAACTCTGCGACGGGGGACCTGGGTGCACCGAGTGCGTCCTCGACGACTATGTCTGCAACCCCTACAACAACGCGGGTTGTATCGAGGTCCAGACCTGCGATCGCACGCGCGGCGCGACCCTCGATGATCAGCGAACCGGCTGCTTTCAGCACGGGCAGGCCGGCTACGGAGACGCCTGCACCTTCGATCCCCTCGACCCGCTGCTGCAGTGCGGCAACAAGCTCTCGTGTGTCGGTGCTGCTTACCACCCGGCATGCTCGGCGGCGGAGTGCTGCACCGAGTTCTGCGATCTGACCGATCCGTCGACGTGCCCCGATCCCTCGACCCAGTGCCTGACGTGGAAAGAGTCGGGCATGCCGGCCGGACTCGATACGCTGGGATTGTGCATCAAGCTATGAGGCTGCGCTCGCACGGCGGCGGGGAGCTGCACCGACGTGCTACCCTCTACGAGTGAACTCGCTGTGCGCAGCGGAGCGCGCTGCGCTCGACCAACTCGTCGCCTGGGTTCGCCGTCGTTTCGGCGCGCGGGTGGTCGAGCTGACGCTGTTCGGATCGCGTGCACGCGGGGAAGGTGACGAGGACTCTGATCTCGATGTGCTCGTCGCAATCGACGACGTGACAAGCGGGGAGGCTCGAGAAATTGCCCACTTGTGCGGCGACCTTCTCACCGAGCATGACGTCGTCGTCTCGCCGTTGGTGCTCGCCACCGCGCGACTCGAAGAGCTCCGCCGACGCGAGCGTCTCATCGCTCGTGAAATCCGGCGCGACGGGGTGCAGCTGTGACCGAGGATAACCGCGAAGCCAACGCAGTCGATGAGCTTGCTCGCGGCGGGCAATCGCTCGACGCCGCGGCGACACTGATCGCGGCGGGGCTGCACGCCGACGCGGTTTCGCGAGCGTACTACGGCGCTTACCACCACCTCCGGGCGTTGCTCTACTCACGCGGGCTCGAGCCGCGTTCGCACGCCGGCGCGCTGCACCTGCTGAACGTCGAGTTCATCCGACCGGGTGTGCTCGCGAGTGCGAACAACCGGTTGCTCTCGGGACTGCAACGCTCGCGCGAGCTCGCGGACTACGATCCGGCGGTGTTGTTCTCCGCGGACGATGCTCAGGTCGCCTTGGACGACGCGCGCGCGTTCGCGGCCGAGGTCCGGCGGATGTTGAAGGCCGCCGGCATTGCGCCGCCAGGTCGTGGGTGACGAGGTCGTCGGCGGGATGGCGCAGCAATGGGCGCCACCAGCGGGTGCCTGGCTGCTGCGGCCTGGGTCAGCCGAACCGCACCTCGAGCGCGATCGCGAGTCGAATGCCCAGCACCGGCGGCTGATACAGCGGGCGCTGGGCCCCCGCGACCTCGATGCCGAAGCGAGGCCGGGCCAGCGCGATCGCCAGCGAAGGGTCCAGGCGCAAGGCGAACGCTCGCACAGGGACCCAGGCGACCCCTGCGCCGACCAGGGCGGCAACCCAAGGGGCGTGGCGCAAGCGCGAGTTGTCCACGCCGACGCCCCGGGCAGTCATGTCGCCGACCTCGATCCCGCCGAGGATGGGAAACTCGACGGTCCCGACCGCGGGGCCAAAGCCACCACGCAGCGCCGCGCTCACCAGCATCACATCGGCGCCTGCACTCGCGTTGGGTGGCCCCAGCCTCACGGTTCGATCGAGGACCCACGTCGCGTCGAGCTGTACCCGCGCGCGCTCGATCAACAGCGCGGCGCCCAGTTCGATCGTCGGGGCAACCCCGGGCAACTGTCGGAACGACGCACCACCACCCAGTCGCACGCCACCGCGGACCCGACGAACCCGTGGGTTGGGCGTCGCGGGCGGCGGACGCGAAACTCTCGACGAGGCTCTGGTGGTTGCGGGCGAGCGCACGGGCGGCACGGGCGCGTCGAGGATCGCAGCGTGACGCTGCATCGTGCGGCCGACCGCGAGCGCGTCGATCTGGACCGCGAGCATCAGCGCGGCAGCATCGGCCACGCTCTCGCAAGCCGCGCCGTGAACCTGCCGCACGGTGGCGGTATTCGCCAGCACGCAACGCACCTCTGCGGTGAAACCCCCTTGGGGATCGGCGGCCACGGTGACGAAGGCCGTGGCCTCGAGATCGTCGCGCTCGGGGAGCAACGCACTGACGCGGCGTGTGAACGCGGCAGCATCGGGGCACTCGGGCGGCGCATGCCACTCCACTGTGGGTGCGTGCGCGAGCACGATCGCGGCGATGGCGAACGTCGCGAGCACGGCCGAACTCAGGTCGCCAGCAGCGTCCCTAGCCTTCGCATGATGTGCGCAACGGCTTGCTCGCCCTTGACCCCGCCTTCGATTTTCTGGTCGGTGCCGCGGCCATTGTTGTCGGGCAGCGCGAATCGTGGGATCAGCCGACCGCCATAGCCGGCGGCGTCCAGCGCGGGGGTGTGCTGATCGGCGTCGAATTCGAGGAAGCGAATCCCCGCCAGCGACCCGTCGAGCTCACCGCGCTCGATGGCCTCGTGAAACCGCGTACACGGCTCACACCACGGCGCGCCCACATAGACGACCAGTCGCCGGGCCTCGAGCTGGGCCGCCTCGGCCGCGCTGCGCACGAGCGCCTCGACGTTGGCGTTGACGTTGGCCGCGCGCACGAACTCCGGCTTGCTGCCGATCGCGGGGGTTTGCGGCGCGCTCGCGGGCTGCTGGGCTTTGCTGGCCGCGGGCGGCTCGTCGTAGGGTGTGCCCACACAGCCCGCGACATTGGCGAGCAGCGAGGCGAGGGCCATCAGGGTGCGCGTTCGCTCCATCATTGGGCTCGTGCTCGACGGCCCATGGTAGCGGGTCGCCGCCGATCGCGGCGAGGTTACTGTCAAGCTCCGATCGCGCCCGAAGTTGCACCGCTGCCGAGGGAGCCACCGGCCAGCGCCCTTGCGAGCGTGGCGGGCGGACCCATGATGCAACCCATGCGTGGTGCATGGAGACTCGGTCGCGTCGCCGGCGTGGACGCGTACGTTCACTGGACCTTCGGGTTGCTCATGGCGTGGGCTGCCTTCTCGGCGTGGCAAGGCGCCGGGACCGGCCTCGCGGTGGTGCTGGGCCTGGGCTTTCTCGCGGCCGTGTTCGGCTCGGTGCTGCTGCACGAGCTTGGCCATGCGGTGATGGCGAGGCGATGGGGCGTGCGTACGCGACACATCTTGCTCACACCGCTCGGAGGCATCGCGAGCCTCGAGGGCATGCCCAAGGCCCCACGCGCCGAGCTGGCCGTCGCGCTCGCGGGCCCGGCGGTGAACCTGGCGATCGCCGCGGTGCTGGCATTGGTGACCAACGTCACCGGACTGGCGTTGTTCGGCCTCGTCGATGGGCTGATGTGGGCCAACCTGTCGTTGGCACTGTTCAATCTGATCCCAGCGTTTCCCATGGACGGTGGCCGGGCGCTACGGGCACTGCTGGCCCAGCGAATCGGTGCCCAAGCTGCGACGCGACTCGCGGTTCGGCTTGGCCGGGTCGTCGCGGTCGTCATGGCCGTACTCGGGCTCTTCTTCAACCCGATGCTGATCCTCATCGCCGCCTTCGTGTGGTTTGCCGGTGCGGCCGAGGCCCGCGCCACGAGCACGCACGATGCGGTCGGCTGGCGCGGCGAACCCCGGGTGATCGTGTTCGCTCGCAGGTTCCGTTGACCCGCAGCCACCGCGCAACTCCGGCGGCCGACTAGAATTCACACTGGTCGGTCGCCGCGTTGCAGGTCGAGCCGGGGGCTACGAACGGGCAAACGTCGCCGAAGAAGTTGGTGCACGGGATCCCGCACGAGTCCGCCGTGTCGTCGTAGCAGATCTGGCCCCCGGGGCACTCGCTGTCGTTGTTGCAGCGGCAGTTGAAGTCGTCCGGGATGCCGTTGCCGTTCTCGTCCACACCATCACAGCACTCGGTGACGTAGAAGTCGCTGGCGCTGCAGTCGTCGTCGGCGCAGTCGGTGGTGCCGTCGCAGTCGTCGTCGAGCCCGTTGGTGCACGCGGCACTACCGAACTCGGCGCTGGGGTCGTTGCCGCCGACGCAGCCCGCGCATGCCGGCGCCGCCACGCAATCGGGATCGCCGCAGTCGGCATACACGTCGCCGTCGTTGTCGATCACGTCGTTGCAGACCTCCGGGGGATCCTCGGTGATCTCGACGTTGAGCTGCCACGCGCCCTCGTTGGGACCGCCGATGGGGTCAATCGTGTAGCCGTCGAGGAAGATGAAGTAGATGCCCGGCTGCAGCAGCGTGAAGTCGAGTGCCGACGACCACATGAAGCCACCGCTATCGTCGTCGCACCCGAGCTCCAGGCCTTGGCCACACGAGCCGACCCGAAGATACAGCACGGTGTCGAACGCACTACCCACGGAGGTCAGCACCACGTTCGAGGGTGCCGACAGGATCAGCTCGAATACCGCTTCGCCAGCCCCGCCACCGCAGGTGCCCTCGGTGTTGTTGGGGTTGCCTTGGGTGCTGCCGAAAAACGTACCGCTGGCGAAGATCGACGCCGCGGTTCCACAGTTCTGCTGCTGCTGGACGCAGATCGGCACCGCGAAGCACTCTTGGTCGTCGCAGTCGATGTCGCCATCGCCGTCGTCGTCGAGGTCGTTGTTGCAGATCTCGGCCTGCGGCGTGCAGCCGGGATCGAACACGCAGGCCTCATCGGCGCAGTCGATCAGGCCGTCGCAGTCTTCGTCGTCCCCGTTGCCACATTGCTCGGGCGCACAGTCGTCGCAAGCCGCAGACAGCACGCAGTTCGGGTCGGCGCAGTCGACCTGCGAGTCGCAGTCGTTGTCGACGCCGTCATCGCAGTCCTCGGGTGCTGGCAGTCCGACGCAGGTGCACGGAAACAGCCCCTGGCAGTCGGGATCGGCACAGTCGATCAAGAGATCGCAGTCGTCGTCGGCCCCGCCCGAGCAGGTCTCGTTTTCACCCATGCAGGTGCACGCAGGGTCCGCCGCGCAGTCGTCGTCGTCGCAGTCGATGTTGTCGTCGCAGTCGTCGTCGAAGCCATTGACGCACAGACCCGCCTCGCCGTCAGCACAGCCGCAGTCGGGCGTGCCCTGGCAATCGGCGTCGTTGCAGTCGACCGTGGTGTCGCAGTCTTCGTCGGTGCCGCCGAAGCACTGCTCTCCACCCGGTTGGGGGATGCAGCCGCACGCGGCCACGTCCTCGCACTCGGGATCGAGGCAGTCGGCGACGCCGTTGCAGTCGTTGTCGTCGCCGTCGAAGCAGTTCTCGTCGGCCCCAGGGAAGGTGTTGGGGTTGGCGTCGTTGCAGTCCCCGCCACCACACTCGAGCGGAGCGACCCCGTCGTCGTCGTTGTCGCGTGGGATCAGCTCGCAGAAGCCGCCGACGCACGAGCCCGTGAAACACGGGTCGGCCGAGTCGCACTGCTGGTCGACCATGCACATCGGATCGCCGGTGGGGTCCGTGTCTGAGTCTGAGTCGCTGACGGAGTCGCTGACGGAGTCTGAGTCGCTGACGCTGACGGAGTCGCTGACGGAGTCTGAGTCGCTGTCGCTGACGGAGTCACTGACGGAGTCTGAGTCGCTGACGGTGATACTGTCGCTATCGCTGTCGCTTATCGAGTCGATCGTCGTCGGCAGATCGTCGCCGGTGTTGATCGTCACCGAGACGGTGTTCGGACCGTCGGTGCCGATCGTACCGTCGCTGGAGTCGGTCGCGCCGGAGGTCCCGTCGTTTCCGTCCGCACCCACCACGCTGAAATCCGATCGCCCGCACGCGGACCCGAAACCAAGCCCGAGCGCAACGACGGCGAAAGAGTGAACTCGCATGACGTCACGAGGCTAACAGGCCCGAGCGTCCGATCGCACGCGCAGTGGTGCAGAATCCCGGCGCCAGGGCCGCTGGCCGCCAAACCCCTGCGGGACGGGGCCAATCGCCCGTGATCGCGAGTGCGCGCGGCTACTTGCGAATCCACCGGAGCAGCGCAGTTCCGTCCGTAGGGCGCAAGACGTTGACGTAGTCGACGTAGTCGAGGGCGACGAACACCAGGAATCCGCCCTGCACAGCGACGGTGTGGGCGCGGCCGCATCCTCCACATCCGCGCAGTCCTAGCCCGCGGGTCGGCGCGCGGCGGTCGAACTCGTGGTCGGAGCCACCGAGGTCGCCTGTCCACAACAGGGCTCCGCGGTCGAGGTCGAGTGCGAACAATCGATCGTCAGGGCGCACGATGACGCGGCCGTCGTGCTCGAAGACCTGCACGTCATCTTTCTCGAGTATCCCAAGATCGTAGTGCCACAACTCGGCACCCTCGCGCGAGGCGACAAGCGTCAGCCGCCCGCGGCCGCGCTTGCCCCGGATGCGATACTGATTGCGGCCGTCGGTGAGTCGATGCTCCTTGCGCCACAGTACCGGGGCTTCGCCGTGAAGCTCCAGCAGCGCCGCAGACAACGCGCGGGACGCAACCGGCCTGCCGTTGCCGTCGAACTCGTCGACCACGAGCTGGTGCTCGGCGGTGTTGCGGTGCCAGAACACCCGCAGTCGCCCGTCGGCGTCGCAAGCGATCTGCGGACCAAGACCGGGACTGCCGTCGAACTCCCGATCGACGTGGCCGAGCGCCCGACCAGACGCTCCATCGAAGCGCCAGACGCGATAGGCGTCCGCAGTGCGGTGGGGAGCGACAGTCACGGCCTGCTCGTCACCGCAGCCCGTGGTTCGCATGCGGGCGCCGTCGTGCTCGCGGGTGTCGACCGAGGTCTCCCACGAGACCCGGCGGTCGCGATCGAGGCGGGTCAGCGTGACGGCGGAGCCTTCGGTGCTGAGCGACAACCGATAGGGCGAGTCGAACACCGCTCTGGCATCGAACGAGGTGCTCGGCTTGCAACCCGCAAAGCAGGTGGTGTCGTCGTCGCTGCCGTCCAGCCAGACCCAGGGCTCGACGCTGGCTTGCCACTGGACCTCGGGTGGAGGCTCGGCGGGTGCGGCGTCGATGGGTTCGGCGACGATCGGGTCAGGATCGAGGGCGGCCGTGGGTGTACCGGTCGGCGTGCAGGCGCCGAGAATCCCGGCTGCAAGCCCCGCGAGTCGGGCGCGCGCGGGCGCCGGGTTGGAGGTGCGGCGCATGTCTGGAGGTAGACTACCGCGGGGTGTGTTGGTTCCCCGAGTGGCTGGTCTCAGCGGGCCAGATCTCCAGCATCGGCGCATCCTACGTCCAATTCTCGACGACCAGGCCGGGTACTTTCGAGAAATGTCGGACGTTGTTCGCAACGAGTATGCAGCGCAGAGTCACCGCGTGTGCCGCAATCAGGGCGTCAAACTCGCCGATCGGTGTTCCTCGCTTGGCGAGGATGTTCCCGAGTCGCCCGAACTCGAGCGCCGCCGCGTGGTCGAACGCCGCGACCTCGACCGCTTCAATGAAAGCGTCGATGAGTGCGTGAAGTCGCTTTGACGCTTTTCGTTCCGCGCCAAATCGAAGTTCCGCGGCAGTGATCGCGCTGATGCAGATCTCCGACGGGCGATGACTGCGGATCCGCTCGCCGACGTTGCCGTGCCCGCGCAAGGCGTAGCTCACGCTGTCGGTATCGAGAAGGAACTTCTTCACGAGCGCTCGAATGCGTTGGGGTTCGAGCCCAACACTCGCGTCGCTGGCCGCGGGATATCTTCGGTCCACGCGCCCAAGCAGCCGAGGAACGCTGCCGACCACTCATCGGCGGGCTCCAAGATGACCTGGTTGCCGACCCGGCGGACGATCACCTCCTGTTGGTCGTCGTCGAACCGGCAGGACTTCGGAAGCCTCACGGCCTGACTGCCCCCGTTTTGGAAGATCTTGGCCCGCTCGCTCATCCGGCTGAGTATAGACGGATGTATATACTTGGCAAACCCCGGGCCTGCCGGCTTCCGAGCCTCGAGCCCGGCTCGGGCCCGGGACGTACCGGTCGCCGATGGCGCCACTCCCCCGCCGGCGGATCATCGACGAACGCTGCAGCCCCGGCACGTTTCGCGGCGTGGCGCGGACGGCGAGCGCAGAACACATGCCCACAAGACACCTAGGGTCGCCACACCGGCGCGCTGCCGAGGCCGAAGTCGATGATGCTGCGATCGTCGAGGTGAACCACTGCCACATGCACGTCGGCACCGACCGCGAGCTCGAGGAGCAGCCGCGAAAACATGCTGCCATCCGGCTGCTGCCTAACGAAAGTAGGCGTTCAGCGGCGGTGCGCGCGGGCGTAGCTCGCGTGGAGCGTCAGCTGCAACGATTTGTTGGGGGGCTTCACTCGGGTTCCACACGGCCGAGCGCCTCGTCCGTGGCGAGCTCGACCTCTGCGAGCTCGCCCGCCGTGAGCGAACGGATCCGCTCCACGAGCGCCGACTTCGGAATCGCCCGGATCTGAAACGCGAGTGCCACCGATTCCTGCGGCGGTCCTTCCGGCGCGGCGGAGATCTCCGCGGTCCCAGCAAGGTGCGCGCGATCCAAGTTGGTCGTCAGCGGGATCACGAGCACCGACCGAAGAACGCGGGTCAACGCGTCGCTCTGCCAGACGATCACGGGGCGCCGACCGGTCTGCTCCTGCGGGCGGTGAGGTCCGAGGTCCGCCCACCAGAGCTCGCCGCGCTTCACCCTTGATCCTCTCGGTCGAGCGCGTCCGCCCACTCGCCGAGACCGGCAGCGGCGAGCGTGGCGTCTTCATCCGCGTGTCCGGCGAGGCGCGACATGTCCCAGCGGCTGGGATCGGGATGACGCATGACAACGAGGGCAACGCGCTCGCCGGGTCGCAGCGCCAGCGGGGCCGAGGGCCGGAGGAGGCCGTTCTCGTAGTGCGCTTCGATCGGACGCATGAGCGGATCGTAGCATGAGAGGTGGCTTATCGCCGCGCCCGTTCCTGTCACCTGCGACTTGCGAAGCCTGCACCTCGCTGAAACGCTACACCGGTGCACGCGCTCCGCTCGGTGGTCGTCGTCCTCGCGGTCGCTGCCAGCACCGCCTGCGCGTCGCCTCCGCAGCTGATCGATCGCGGGAGGCGACGTGTCGACCTCGACCCAGGTCCGCCCGCGGCGGGCCCATGCGACCCGCTGTCGTCTGAGCCGCGACCCGTCGATCTCGACGGACCGCTCGCGGTCGCGCGCGCTCGCGACGGGAGGTACTACGTCGTCGACAGGGTTGGCACGACGGACTCCCGGTCGTTCCTTGGTCGCGATGGCGTGCTGTGGCGCCAGGGCGACGTCCATTCAGGCGAGGTATCACGCGAGCATGTGTTGTACGGCGCGCAGGTCGATGGATCGTGGTTGCGTCTCGTGGTCGATCGCGCTGCGTCACTGCGCGGCACGATCGCGCGCCGTGACTGGTCGATGGCCCTGGTGCCACCCGAAAATGATCTCGGTGCGGGGAAGAATCACAGGCAGCGAATTGGTGAAACCCTCCGACCCATGAAGGAAAACGCGGTTCACGGCTGGACGATCATTGATCGGGCACCGCCAAGGATCGGCGTTCAATATCTGGCACGAACGTCGGACGATCGATGGCTCATCGTCACGATGCCCGAGCCTCTTGGGTTCGACCACCTTCGCTTGTACTTCGGGCCGCGCGAGGCTGTCCGTGAGCGTCGCCTCGTCCGGTACCGCCGTCAGCGCGACGGCGGTACCACCAGGATCGATTTCGACGTCGACGGCCTGGAGATGCAAGCGCATTTTCCCGTGAGATGCGGCGACCCGCCACCGCCGGGAGTCCTGTTCAGTCGTCAAGACTGTCCTGGCGAACTCCGCGGCACTGAGGAGGACATCGCCCTCCAGCGCGTGCTCGCGTCGGACGCCTTGGGCGAGCTCGACGTCGTTTGCGAGCCGCAGAGCGTCCACCCCGATGTCAGCGCGCGACGGCTCGAAGCGCCAGGCCTGCGGTTACTCGCGTCCGGCGATCGACCACCCGTATTTCGCGCGAGGTAGGAACGCGGACGATTGTGATTCAGCCGAGGTCGGACCTCGTCCGCCTCTTGTCCGTCCAACGAATAGGCGTTCAGCTGCGAATGATATGAGTGGAGCGAAGCGGAACTCGTATCATTCGTCAGCTGCAACGGCTTGTTGGACGGCCCATCGCGGTCATGCGGCCGACTCGAGGTTCTCGCGAATGATCTTCGGGTGTCGCGCAGCGATGCGTAGCAACGCAATCGCGGGGCCGTCCGGCTGCCGGCGCCCCTGCTCCCAGTTTCGCAACGTGTGTACGCTGATCCCGATCGCCAGCGCAAATCGGGCCTGCGTGAGTCCGACGAAGCGTCGCAGGGCGGCCACATCCGCGCCGCTCTCGAACTTACCGGCCATGAGTCGGCGACGCACGCGCGCTGGAATCGCTCGCGCGAGTTGTTCTGCTGTGAGCTCCGGCATGTCCGTCATCTGTGCTCCTTCACGAAGGCCTCATAGGCCGTGCGCTCGCGCTTGGTCGCCCACCGCGCGCTGATGATCCGCGTCGTCTCCTCGGCGACCTCGGTCCAGACGACGAGCACCACGCCGCGGCGCACTGGACCGATCGCGATCAACCGTTCCTCGTCATCGGAGTGAAGGTCGTCGAAGATCTCGAGATACTCGACGCCGGACGAGAGCAACTCGCTGGCCTCTTCGAAGGAGACACCGTGCTTGGCTTGGTTGGCGAGGTTCTTCGCGTCATCCCACGTGACCCTCACCGACGGAGTCTACGACGACGTCGGACTAAGTCAATGGCTGACACGACGAGGCCCGGGCCACCACCCGGCGCGGCCTCCGGCTCAGGGCGCCCAATCCGTCGCTGCGGGGCGCTCCGCGCCTGGAGCATCGCTGGCAAGATCGCGACCCGGTCCCGATCACCCTTTCCTTGGCGCACGCGCAGAAGGTTGCCCGCGAAGTCGACATCCTTTACGCGCAGCGTCAAGCACTCGAGCAGCCGCAACCCCGCTCCATACAACACCGCGCCGACCAAGCGCGGTGTCCCCTGCATCTGCCTCAGCACGACCGCGACCTCGTCCCGCGTCAGCACCGTCGGTAGCCGCTCGGGCCGCTTCGCGCGAACGACCTCGGCGAGCCACGGCAGATCCACACCTCGCACCTTGCGATAGAGGAAAAGAAGCGCTGCGAGTGCCTGGTTCTGCGTCGACGACGACACGCCACCCTCGACCGCGAGCGACGACAGGAATCGCTCGACCTTTACCGCTCCCATCTCCGACGGGTGGCGCTTGCCGTGGAACACCACGTAGCGCCTCACCCAGTTGACGTACGCTTTCTCGGTCCGATGGCTCAGGTGCCGCGTGCGGGTCGCGATGCGGACACGCGCGAGCAGTCGCGGCGCTTCGGACGGCGACGCCACCACGACCATGCGCGCTTCGGGCCGCGTGATCGCGGAGGGGACGACTCGCACCAGAAGACCCGCACTCGGGTTTGACATTTGCGCAACCTAGTCAGGCACCGCGACACTGCCAAGCTGTCCCGCAGGGCCACCGTGGTCGGCCTCCTCCGCCGGCGCGTGGCGAACATTGCACGAAGGCCACCGGTCACGTGAGCCGACGCAAGCCGGGTCTCGGACGACCGTCCGATGCTCCGAGGTGCCCGATGGCGGTAGTCCTTCAGGACCATGCTGTTCACGAGATTGAGCGCCGCGGCGCTCGCCACGATGGTCGCGATAACCGTGCCGCAGACCGCCCTCGCGGCGGATTGGGCCGCATCGTTCCCGGGTTCGGCCGTCACCGCCCACGCCGATGCGCAGGGCCATGAGGTCGCGGTCCTGGCCGTCGATGCCAAGGCCCGAGCCGCCGCGCACGCGGTGATCGAGGCCCTGCGCGGCGCAGGTGGGGCGCGGGTCGTTCGCGACGGCAAGAGCTTGGGCTCGCTCGCGGGCCTGGATGACCCCAAGATCCTGAGCCGCGCGCGGGCCCTGGGTGCCGACCGCGTGCTCATCGTCCGCGTGTTCGACGGCGATGACACCGAGGCCATCGTCTCGATCTACGGGGCCGATGGCGCGACCATCGGCGGCTTCACGGCGCGGCCGGGCGCGGCGGTCGAGCCGCCCCACGAAGGCCTCACCGGCCACGACTCCGACCTCGCAGAATCGGTCGCGACGGTCGGCGCCGAGGCCGAGCAAGCCAACGAGGAGTTCGCCAAGCGACAGATCGTGTTCGATCAATCCCTGTCGATCGTCGCCGACGGCAACGCCGCGACGATCTCGCGGCAGTTCCACCCGCGCACTGGCGCTGGTGCGCCGCTGGCCGGCGCGAAGTTCTACCGCCACGTGGGACGTGACGACCTGGCGACGAAGTACCAGCATCGTCGAGCCACGCGAATCGGCTTGGGTGCTGGCGGTATCGCGGTCGCGGTCGCGGGGCTGGGCGTGATGTTCGGCTACGGCATGGGCAAGGGCATCGCCGCGGGTGCGCGCAGGTGCGAGTACGACAGCCCCGAGTACGACGCGTGCGAAGCCGACAAGACCCACGATCGCAAGCGCGCCTTCCGGATCGGCTTCGGCGCGGGCGCGGGCCTGCTCGCCGGTGGGCTGGTGCTCAGCCTGGTTGCCGCCCGCATCAATGCCCAGCCGGTGTCCGGGGCCGAGGCCGTCGCGATGGCCGAGACGTTCAATGATCAGCTGCGCCGTGAGCTCGGACTCGCCAAGCGCAACCGTCGATCCGAGACGACCGCGACGATCTCGACCGGGCCCGAGGGCGCGGGCCTCGTGGTGCGAGGGCGGTTCTGATGCGCGGCCTCCTCCGGAGTTGCGCTCGGATGGTGGTCGCCGTGGCCGGCGTCGGAATGGGTCCCTCGCCCGCTGCGGCTGCGGCCGATCCATCGCCGACGCTGGCCGCGCTCGAACGCGAACAGACGGCGCTGTACACGAAGATCGCACCGTCGGTGGTGTTCATCTCGTCGGCCGCGGGCTTTGGTTCGGGGTTCTTCGTCTCCGAGCGCGGTCATATTCTGACCAACCGCCACGTCGTCGAGGGGATCGACACCGTGCGCGTGGTGACCCACGACGGGCGCAAGATCGATGGCAAGGTCGTCGCGCGCGGCGACGACGGTCTCGACGTCGCCCTCATCAAGATCGACGCGACCGAAACCCCGAGGCTTCAGATCATCAGCTCCAACGACGTTCCGATCGGCGCGTGGGTTGGCTCGGTGGGCCACGGCCGCGGTGGTATCTGGACGTTCTCCTCGGGACTGGTGTCGAACCTGTGGGGCGACGCGCGGACCCACGGTGTCTTGCAGACGCAGATCCCGCTCAACCCCGGCGCCTCCGGCGGCCCGGTCTTCGATCGCACCGGCGCCGTGATCGGCATCGTCACTGCCGGCATCGTCGACGCCCAGGCCATCAACTTCGCGATCCGCACCGACACGGCCGTGCAAGGCCTGGGCGCGCTATGCCAGCTCAGCGAATGCATGCTGGTCGAGACCGAGCGCGGCGCGGCAGTCCAGCTCGACGGCCACTTCGTCGGCAAGGGGCCGCGTCTGGCTTTATTGCCTTCGGCGGGAGCTCACGTCCTGAGCACGATCATCGACGGCAAGCGCATCCGCCACGAGGTCAGCTGGCCGCGCGAGCGCACCGTGGACCTGCGGGCACCTTAGGCGCGTTCGCCATGCGACTGACCCAACATGATCAATCGCGTCAGCTCGGTGCGCGAGCGAACGTCGAGCTTGGCGAAGACCGTCTCGAGATGCGAGGTCACGGTGCGCGGCTTGAGCTGCAGCTTCTCGGCGATCTGCGGGTTGCTGAGGCCGTCGGCGACCAACCGCGCGATCTCTTGCTGCCGTGGGGTCAGCGTCGAAAGATCGGCGACGCTGGCCGCAGTTCGCACGTCGAGCAATTCGTCCTCGTCGCGACGCACGAACTGCAGCACCGCCACCGGGCCGATCGCGATCTCGTCACCCTCGCGCAAGGCGGTCGCGTCGACCCGCGTGCCATTGACGAAGGTGCCATTGCGCGACTGAAGGTCCACCAACGTGGCGGAGTCGGCCGCGGCCAGGACGATCTTGGCGTGCTGACGCGAGACCCCGCGGGCGGTGACCCGGACGTCGGCGTCTTCGCCACGACCGATGACGACCTCCGCTTGCCGGAGCACCACCAGGCGCGGCACGCCGTCGCCGCTGCCCAGCAGCAGTGCGACACGCCGGCGCGTGCGCGGGCGGGGGCGCAGCGCCCAGACGGAGGTTGGATCCTCGGGTTCATCCATCGTCGCCGACCGTCGTACCCTATCATCGCGAGGCGCGGGCAGTGGCATTGAGCGACACGACGAGCACTTGGGGCGCGGCCGCCAGCGGTACGTCCGCTCGCCCACCCGCGCCGTCCGATGAGTCGCCGCTGCGTCGCGGTGCCACGCTCGGCCGCTACGTGCTGCTCGACCTGCTCGGCCGTGGTGGCATGGGTGCGGTGTACTCGGCCTGGGATACGCAGCTCGAGCGTCGCGTCGCTCTCAAGATCCTGCGCGCGGGTCCCTCCGAAGCGCTCACCGAACGGGTTTTTGCCGAGGCTCGTGCGCTCGCGCAGCTGCGCCACCCCAATGTCGTCGGCGTGCACGACGTCGGCGAGGCCCGCGGGATGGTGTTCATCGCAATGGAGCTGATCGAGGGCGAGACCCTGCGAGCGTGGGCGCAGGCCCACAAGGATCCCGGGGCGCTCGTCGGGTTGCTCGTGCAGTGTGCGCGAGGCCTGGCGGCGGTGCATCGCGCGGGTCTGCTTCACCGCGACGTCAAGCCCGGCAACATCGTCGTCGACGGCAGCGCCGTGCGGCCCAAGCCTGTCGTCGTCGACTTCGGCCTCGCGATCGCGACGCCGAGCCCGAGCACGCACCCTGGACAGCGCGAACAGCCGTCCGAGCCCGCGTTGCCGTGGGCAGGCACGCCGGCATACATGGCACCCGAGTGTTTCGAGGATCTCGGTGGCCCGGCGAGCGATCAATGGAGCTTCGCACTGGCCTGCGCCGAGCTGCTCGAGGGCGAACGGCCAAGCCGAGCGGCGGCCGGTGACGGCCGGCTGACGCTCCGCCCTGCTGCGTTGCGCGAAGTCATCGCCCGCGGACTGGGCAACGATCCCGCCTCGCGCTGGCCGAACCTCGATGCCATGGCCGACGCGATGGAGGCCGCGTTGCGTCGCCCGCGGCGCTGGTTTGGGCTGGCGTTGGTGGCCGCGATCGGGCTAGGCGCCGTCGCCTACAACACGCGGGCTGACCCGTGCATCGCGGCCGCCCACGAGGCGCGCAGCGAAGCGTGGAACGACGACGTCGCCAGCCGGGCGCGCACGCGGCTCGAGGCCGTTGATCCGGGTCTCGCGCTGCGCTTCGTCGACGAAGCCCAGGCGTGGTCGACGGCCTGGGAGACGAGCTACGCGGGCGCGTGTCGGACCCAGCGCCTGAGTTCGGCTGCCGGTTGGTGCCTGCAGGAGGGTGTGGCGACGGTTGCACTCGTGACCGAGCTTGCGGCCCAGGGCGAGGGGCCCGACGCCAAGCTCTATGCGATCTCGGGGGTGTTGCCGCGGTTGCCCGATCCTGCGGCGTGCATGGGCCCGCAGACCGAGAACCGACCGCAACCGACGCCCGACGAACGCACGCGCTTTGCCGCCGCCACTGCAGAGCTGGATCGCGCAGGCGTGCTCGAAATGAT
>CANLQR010000128.1 GCA_947492135.1 Deltaproteobacteria bacterium
AGCCAAGGCGTGCCCGGCATCGGATCCAGCGTGACGATCGGTCGACGCAGCCGCGTGATCGTCACCTGGCCGGGGGCCCCCATCGGTGGGCTCCGAGGTACACCGATCGTCCCGCGAATGCCGTCGATCTCGACCACGATAGAGGTCAACACCACGGCTGCGTCGAGCGTGAGTTCCGCGAGCGGCGGTCGCTCTTCGAACGCCAGTCGCTGGCGCACGACGCCCAGCTCTGGGGAGCGATCGTGGAGTCGATTGGCACCGAACTGGGCGACCAGTCTCGCCACTGTGGTCGCATCGAGGCGAGGAATCTCGGCAAGTTCAGTCGGGACGTCCGCGGATGGCGGCAGATAGTCGAACCGCTCGCGCGCTCGGATGGCGTCGATGATAGAGCGCAGCGCAAGCGGGGGCCCCTGCTCGGTCGGGACCAGTGGCAGGTCGACGAGTTTGTGGAGTTGCCTGGCGGCGACGGTTCGCGCGGCGCTCCAGCCCGAAACGCTGGGCCTTGCGCGCGGAGGTCGGTGGTCCATCACCTCGACCGCGGTGCGAATGGACTCGGGATCGGGCGCGGTTCGACGTGTGAGATGCTGACGCAGCGCCTCGGAGAGCGCCTTGGCGTCGCAGTGATCGCCCAGGGCAAGGATCTGGAGATAGGGATGGCTCGTCGCACTCGAGTCGGCCGCGCGGTCGAGCATCATCCATGCGTGCATGTACTCGGGCGCCGGGCAAGCCAAGCCAACGGCGTCGAGTGCAGCGAGTTGAAGTCGTGGCGTCAGGGCGGCCTCGAGCTCGATCAGTCGGTCGAGCACCGCGCCCACGCCCACCGCGAGCAACGCTTCGGCAACGATGGTGCCTGCGGGCTCGATGCCGGTGAAGTGGTCGTTGACATAGCTCGCGGGCACTTCGAGGCTTGCGATCAAACCGCACAGCGTCGCACCAAGCCGAAGTGTGCAGATGGGGCGGCCGTCGACGAAGACCCTTGTGGGCGTGTGGCCGGCCACTTCGATGTCTGCCGTGAGCCCGACCAACCCCTGGGTTCCGGACTCACCCGTGCCCACGAACTCGAGCGGACCCATGACACAAACGCCGTCGAGCGCCAACGGCTGGGCTGAGGTTCCGGTGGCGAAGGTCTCGCGGGCGATCCACTTCTCGTAGTCGTGGCCGACCCGTCGGATCTTCTTTGCGCCGAACAGAGCCTCGATCAACTTGCAGCGGAGATCGCCGACGCGAACCACGAATGCCGGCGGATGCGCGAGGGGCGGGCGTTTGAGCGCGATGACCCGAATCACGCCGTGGTCGCGCAGGGCGAGCGCGACGCGGCGCAGATCCACCGGCTGCCTCGCGGCATCTTCGAACAGCGGCAGCGCCGCGATCGGGTGGGACAGCTCCCCGGTTTCCTCGAGCGGGAGGGCCTGCCGCCACGGTCGTCCGAGTCGGTCACACAACGCTGTGATCGCGGCCGCGGTCATGCCCAGGGAGGAGAGCCAGTTGCGCGCATGGCTATCGTCGGCAACCGCGATCAAGTATCGCGACAGGTCGTCCTTCAGGAGGTTGGAGATGGGATGGGGTGGAGCCAGCGTCTTGCAAATTTCACGCACCAGGGCTGCTACGCCGACGAGCGTCGCGTGAGCGGCGGTCGCGAACACCTCGTCCCGCGCGACATCGTCGAAGAGGTCCGTTGGGGAGAACTTCGCCGACACGACCACGTGCGTCGTGCTGAGCTCGGGCGACAGTGGCAGCTCCACCAGCAGATGGTTGTCGACGATGAAACGCATCCACGAGGGCCCGGCGTTCGGGATCCAGCCCACAATGCCGCGCACCTCGTCGGTGTCGAAGTGCCACGTGGCCTCGTACCGCTGGCCCGCGGGCAAGACCAGCGCGTGCAGTCGCTCGGTGAAGGCCTTGCGGTTGGCTTGCCGCAGGACAGCCCGAGCAACCTCGGTGCTGCAGTCGATGAGGCGGCGACCGAACACCGCGCGCAGCGTGGCTTCGGCATGGCCCTTGGCGTACACGATGCCCGCGTACTGTTCTGGAATCGGTTGCGTATTGCTCGAGCAGTAGCGAATCTCCGCGTCCTCGAGAAGTTGGGCGCAAGTGCGTGGTCCGTCGCCGAGTGTGTGCCACAGCGGCACGGCGAGGAAGTCGCGGAGTGGTTCGGCGTTGGGTCGAGGATTGCTGCTGGCCAGGTGGGCTGCGATGCAGCGGCACAGCATCTCGCGCAGCGGCGCTTCAGGAGACTTGTCACCGCGGAAGTGCCGTGACACCCCCGCCAGTGACAGCTCGTAGGCCGGCCGTACCGCGGCAATGGTCGCTGCGTAAGCCTCGTCGCGGACGACGTCGGCGACGGAGGCATCGGTGCGCAGGTGCGAAACATCGACGAAACCATGGAGTCCGGCGAGCGCAGGATCGTCGTATGTATGTTCGGTCAACGAGACATGGTGGCGCACCAGCTCGAGTCGACCCTTATCGCCCAAGGGCGAGGCACCAACCTCGCCAACGACCCGCTCACCGCGCATCACGGGGTGCCAGCCGGCCTTCTCGTCGGGCTGCGAGGCCGGGCCCACGGGCTTGCCTCTGACCGTGATCGGGATCCCCGTGAAGCGGCAGTGCCGGCGCAGCAGATCGTCTTCTTTCATGTCTGCGCCGACCCCGAGGAAGCGGCGGATCAGGCCCATCCGAAAGCGCTCACGCAGGTGGATCCGGACGCCTGGGCTCGCGCCCGTGATCCGCTCGACCTTGTCGGCCACGTCATTGCGTTGCTCGAGGCGGACCCCGTCGCCGCCCTCGGGCCCCGAACACTCGATCCGAACCCAGCGTGGATCAGTGGCCATCGCCGCGTTGAGTCCGAGCGCCAGCTCCCGCAATCCTGGTTGCGGTGCCAGGTCTGAGAACAGCAGGGCGTAGAGCTCGGTGAGCTCGTCCAGAGTGAACCCGGTGGCATCACTCGACATCCGCAGATCGTCCGAGTCGATCTCGACGTCGATGCGGGTCGCACCCCGGAGCACCAAGGCTTGGACCAGCAGGAGCACGTAGCGGTGCGGATCTCCGAGCTGGAACTCGCGCATTTTCTCGCGCGCCTTGACCGGATCGAGCGTGAAGGCGCCGCTCCCGGCACTGGTGCCGTCGCTGCGCAGGCCCGCGATCAGTGTGTCGGCGTCGGCCATCGTCGTTCCACCACATGCTCGACCAATTGGGTGTCCATCGCGTCGTCGAGGCCCTTTCCCAAGCGAAACGCCTTGACGCACAGGTACGCTGCGACGACTGGCTCGGTCGCCGCGAGCGCGATGAAGCTGCGGACGCTCGGATGGGTGACGTTCACCACCAGCGCTTGTCTGCGCGACAGCAGTCCAGGCCGCAGCATCTCGAGCTCGTCCATCTGCTGCAGGCTGCCGGGCTTGGCCTGGGTCACGGCGATCCGATCGACGATGGGTGAGCCCGGATAGTCGAAGTCGGCCGCGACGATGCTGCCGACCTTGGCACCGATCGCGTCCAGAGCTCCAGCGACGCCCTCGCGCAAGGCCGTCCATGCGGTGGGGGCCAGCGAGGGGTCGACCAGCGCGGGCATGCACCAGTGATGACCCACCACTGCGGCCTCGGCCGCAACAGTCGGTGCGAACACCTTGATCAGGGCGAAGCGGGGGTCATCGGGTGTGCCCAGGACGATCGTGTACCCGAGGCGCTCGAGCTCGTCGGTGACGGGGGCCCGCGCGACCGAGTAGAACACCCGGTTCGACTTGACCCCCCGACGCAGGTCGCCGATCCGAATCGGCGCTCCCGACGGCGACGAGGCGATCGCGTATCGACCCACCGACTCCGGCACCCCCCGAGCTACGTGGAGCATCGCGGCCCGCACGAGGTAGACCACGTCTGGACCCGCGCCTTCGTGCTCGAGCCGCTCGAACACCGCGTGGGCGAGCGGCCCGTCGATCAGGGCAACAACTTCGCGCATCACGGCGCGAAATTCAGCGTCTTCGATCACGGCGTCGCGCGTCAGGGTGTGCTCGAGCCGGCCCGACGAAACCTTGAACGCGAACCCAGCGGTCTCGAGGCCAGGGCTGGTGCCAGGGCTGGTGGTCTCGAGCAGGGTCAGGCCCTTGTTGTAGAAGCCACGGAACGTCGCCATCGCTCTGGGATGGCCGACGACGATCTGCGTCAGTGAGTCGTTCGACGCCACCGCGCACGGGGTGTCGAGCAATACGAACTCCTCGCGGATCGTCGTGCCCGCGAAGCGGATGTCGCCCTCGACGTGTCGGCACCAAAAACGCAGTGACTCGGCGCAACGCGAGCGAATCTCGGCGAAACGCTCCGTGGATCCGCGCTTGAACACGCGGATCTTGGTCCCATCGACCGGAGCGGGCAGCGTCAGCAGCTCGAACGTGCGATCTGCGTCGAACAACACCCGCCAGTTCTCGCCGTCGCGCGACGTGTCGATACAGACCGCGTCGGGACCCAGCGAGAACACCGAGACGAAGCCGATTCCGAACTTGCCGATCTTCGTGCGATCGCCATCCTTCGAGGACGAGAACAGCCGGGTGAGCTTCTTCTCGATGACCTCGCGGGTCATGCCTTCGCCCCAGTCGTCGACGTGAATGATGATCATTCCGCTGTCGGTCCCGTCGGGCTCGAAGCGGACGTCGACCTCGATCTCGCTGCTCCCGGCGTCGATGGCGTTCTGCACCAGCTCACGCATGAAGGCGTAGGGATCGGCGAACTGGTGGACCAGCTCGTCGAGGGCTGCGCGGGCGGAGGGCTGCGCGGTGTCGGCCATTGTCGGACACCAATGATGCCAACAAAGCCACTGGGTGGTCATCCGGCCCGCGGCCGGGGGGTTCCGATCTTGTCGGAATACCCGTGACGGCAACCTGGTACGGTCGGCCATGTCGAAAACCGGCAAGAAAATTGTGGTGGTGGCGCTCGTGGGCGCGGCCGCCGTGGGCGCGTGGTCGGTTGGCGCGGCTCTGTTCGGGGGCGATCCCGAGGCCGCGTCCGCCAAGCATGCGGTCAATCAGATCTGGATCGAGAGGCTCCCCACCGACTCGCGGGATCAGGTGAACCACTTCGTGCTGGTCCGCCATCCTCAAGGCAAGGTCGGGGCGGTGGGCAAGTCGTCCCAGTGGCGACATTTCGTGGAGCTGTTCATGTGGGGCCTCGAGGGCGAACAACTCAGCGTGTACCTGCCCCAGGAGCAGCAAAAAGCCCAGCTTCGGGTGCGCACGTGGGAGTGCTCGGCAGAGGCTCCTGAGCCGTTCGAGCTCTGCCTCGAGCTCAGCTCGAAGAAGCGCTCGGTGACGATGTACAGCCGCAAGGACTGGATCATCGATCCCAAGGACGTTCAAGGTTCGCTGGCGGAGCTCGTCTCCGAGACACCGGAGCTGGCAGGGATCCTGTCCAGTGACGATGTGCTCGCGGTGGATCCTGACCAGGACGACGACGACGACGACGCGAACCCAGACGTCGCCGGGTGGACCGAAGTCGATCTCCTCGCTCGATGAGCGAAGGCGCGTGCGGCCTCGACCGGCCCGGGGGTCGAGGCCAGCACTTGCGCGTGCGCGACTACTTGGGGCCGTCGACGGGCTTTGCCGCGTCGGCGGGCTTGGCCGCGTCGGCGGGCTTGGCCGCGTCGGCGGGCTTGGCTTCCGCTGCAGGTTCGACGGCCTTGGCCGGATCCGCCGGCTTGGCGCTCGCATCCTTGGCGTCAGGGGGGGCCGCATCGCTCGGCGCTGGCACGGCCGGCTTGGTGTCGCCGGCCTTGGCGTCGGTGGCCTTGGTGTCGGTGGGCTTGGCGGCGGCCTTGGGGTCGGCAGCCTTGCCCTTGTCCTTCTGAGCCGTGTCGGCCTTCTCGGTGTCGCAACCGAGGGTGGGCAGTGCAGCGATCAGGATGGCGGCGAAAATCGTTCGTGTCATTCGGGAGAACCTCCACGATCAAATCTGGCAGCACCCAGGGCGTGCTGCCGTCATCGGTGCGCGGCCGCTGCGTCACGGTTCGTCGAATCGGACCTAGTCGATCCTCACCGATTGGTCATCGAACCCGTGCCCCGATCGGTTAGCTTGCGCCGGTGCGCAGCAAGACCGCGGGCAGCGTGCGACACAGGATCTTCAAGTCGAGCCACAGCGACCAGCGGTCGATGTACTCGAGGTCGAGTTCCATCCACTGCGCAAAGTCGAGTGCGCTGCGTCCGGACACCTGCCACATGCCGGTGATGCCAGGGCGCACCGAGAGCCGGCGACGTTGCCAGGGTTCGTACCGGGCGACCTCGGCGGGTAACGGCGGCCGCGGACCCACCAGACTCATGTCGCCGAACAGAACGTTGAAGAGCTGCGGCAGCTCGTCGATGCTGGTCTTGCGGATGAAGCCGCCAACCCTCGTGATCCGCGGATCGTGCTTGATCTTGAAGACCGGTCCATCCATCTCGTTGAGGTGCATCAGCTCCGACTGACGCTTCTCGGCGTCGGCACACATCGAGCGGAACTTGTACATCACGAACTTGCGCCCGCTGCGGCCTGAGCGGACCTGCTTGAACAGGATCGGACCCCGGGATTCGACGCGAATCGCGATCGCCGTGACTGCGAGAATCGGGGCGACCACCAGCAACGCGACCAGCGCCACGGCGATGTCGAGGACCCGCTTGGTCGCGAGGTGCCCTTGGCGCGAGGGCACGCGCGACATGCCGATCATCGGCAGATCGAATCCGGTCACGCTGGCGATCTCGATCTTGCCACTGCCCTCGACGAGGCCCTGCATCATGATCAGCACATCGATGCCTCGCAGATCGCAGGCCTCGAGCGCTTCATGGAACGAGGCCGTGTTGCGATCGATCGTAAACACGACCTCGTCGATGACCTCGGTGTCGAGCAGGTTCTCCAGATCTTCGAGGGTTCCACGGTAGGGAAGGGCGGCGGGATCGAAAGCCTCGCCAGACACGCCCAGGTGCCCGGCAAAGCGATTGTTCCACGCGGCCCGGTCGCGGGCGGACTGCGCAAAGGCGACGGCCGCGCTGCCGCACCCCACGATCAGAATGCGGTGGTCATCGACACGCTTGGTCTGCTTGATGACGGCCATCGTGAGCCAGCGGCTGGTCGCAAGCACCGCAAGCTGCACCCCGCCGAACAACACCACGAACTCGCGCGACAAGAAGGCCCAGTCGAACCAAAACGAGCAGACGACCAGTGCGAACAGGCCGATCCCCACCGCACGGACGTATCGCGACCCCAAGCGCACCAACGTGGCGCGAAAATCGTGGGTTCGACAGGTCCACGAGGCGAACGCCCACACCGGCAGCATCACCACCAAGACGTGCGTGTAGCTCTGCGAGCCCAGTGCCGGCGGCAACGCGGAGCTGCGGAACCACGCGCCGAGTTCGATCGCGAGCAAAAACGCCACGACGGAGAAACTCACATCGAGCGTGAGCAGAATCTGACGGAACAGTTTGGTCTGATGGCGAGTCATCGCGGCTGGGGACTTGGCGAGCCGGGTTCACGGACCATGCCAGGGGTACGCGATCGGAATGCCTGGCCAATCGGCCGGAGCCCTGGCGAGCCCAGTAGCCATGCTCGCGCTCAAGTCGGTGGACGAGGCACGCCGAGTTTGTGACCCGACTCTCCTACGGGCGACGAGCAGCCGATCTGACCCAAGACCGCCAGCACCGACGGCGGGGCGCCGCTTAGGCCGCCGCGATGCCTTCGGCAGCGGCGATCGCCCACGTCGCCGTGACCAACTCGCGCAGCGGGTGTGGCCCGATCTCGGCGGCGGGATCGAGGCCTGACTCGCTGATGAGCGCGTCGATCACCGTGACTCCGGCGCGTGTGCTCGCAGGCACGAGCGCGGGGAGATCGACCCCACGGGCTCGGGCGTGGTGCTCGACTAGACTGCGCACCAGCGCGCGACTGGTCGCGTCGCCATTGAGGGCGATGCACAACAGCGCAGGACCAGGGTCAGCAAAGGCTGCGAGCTCGACCGGATCGGCCCACAGCTGATCGCCCTCGCGCGTGCGCAACGCGACCGGCGGCACGCCCAACGTACCGTTTCGCGGCTTGCGGCGACGCCACGGAAAACGGGCGAGGACGCGTTGGAGCTTGGTTTCGTCGAGCTGGGTCATTTCGGGGTCGGGGCGACGGGGGCGATGCTATCAAACATCGTCTCTTCGCGCACCCGCGGTCGTTGCGCCGCCGTCCACGGCGCGCAGATCGAATCCCACCAGTTCTTGCTCGGCCGCAATGCCCTTGAGTGAGGCTCGAAAGCGACGCGTCCTGCGGTTGGCGAACAGGGTCTCGAGCGAGGCTGCGAGCGCCTCCGTCACCACGAGTTCCGAGGTGCGTGCTTGCGCCTGCAGTCGGGCTGCGATGTTCACGGTGGTGCCGAAAAAATCCAGCCGGTCGTTGGCACGAACGGCGAGGCACGGTCCTTCGTGAATCCCGAGCTTCACGCCGATGCCGAGCTCGCCGTGCTCACGCAGGGTCGACTCGAACATCGCGACTGCAGCCTGCGCCGCATCGCGGGTGCGAGAGAACGAGGCCATGACTGCGTCACCCATCGTCTTGACCACGGCACCGTCATTGGCGGCGATGATGACGGACATGGCCCGGAAGTGCTCCTGCACGATCGCGAAGGCTCGGGCATCGCCGACGCGCTCGTACAGCGCGGTCGACCCGGTCAGGTCGCTGAACAACAGCGTCAACCGGCCGACGGTGAGCTCGAGTCCGGCGGCGGGAGCTTCCGTGGCGAACAGCTCCATGAACTCGGGCAGCGAGGCGACCGCGCTGCCCAGCACCGCGTCGCTGGCCCAGGTGCCGCGCTCGATCACCACATGGCATGGTTCATTCAAGCTCGAGGTCAGCACCACCCTGGTCGAGTCCCCTTCGGCGGTGCCACGCTCGACGCAGGTGATCGCGTCCGGCCCGACGTGGATCTCGAGTTCGGCCGCGATGGTCTCGTCGGACCGCTCGAATGGTCGCTGTGGACCCAGCGTGCGCACGAAGATCGATCCATGCCGCAGCGGCACGAGCAGCTCACGGCGAACGCCGGGTTCCACCCGGAGCTGCGCGATGACGTGGGGGCGCAGCGACGGGCTGGCGGCGCAGAACACCGCCGAAGTGACCGCGCGCAGCGCAGCGTGGCTGCTGAACACGGCCTCGACGCTTCGACCGAAATCGAGGTCGTAGGAGATGTTGCAGGCGTCACAGTGAATCTGACGACCGAGGCCGTCGAGTGACGCTGCGACCCCAGCCGAGACGCGGCACACCGGACAGTTGATCTGCCAGTTGAGATCGACCAGTCCTGCGCGCGTCGCGTGCAGGTACGTCCGCAGCACCTCGCGACGATCGAGGTTCCATGCGCGCGCAAGCACGAAGGGTTGCATCTGCGCGACGTCCTCGTCGGGACGCTCGGCGAGCCATCCGATCAGCCGCTCGGTCGCTACTCCGGGAAGCATCGTCCGCAGACGAGTCGCGCGTCGCTCGTGCTCGACTGGGTCGACTGCGCTGGTGTTCCCGCTGGTGATCGTCGAGGTCGGCCCCGCCAGCAGTGACAGTGCCCGCACGACCGCTGGTGCGCCATCGTCGGTGGGCGCAACTGCGCTGCGCAAGACCTCGCCGACGGCATCGAGGTAGGCAGCCGCATTGCGGCGAAGTTGCCGGACCATCAGCGGGCGCAGGAGGTCCATGTACCAGTGCGGTGCGTCGCCCCACAGAGTCACGCGCGCCTGAGACCCTGCAGCGCGGGCTTCGACCTCGAGGTGCACGCCTCCGGTGCCCAGCGGACCCTTGATGAACTGCCGCTTGGCGTCGAGCAGGCGGCCTTCGATCCACTCGTAGGGCGGCTCGATCCACTCGACCTTCAAGCCGCTTTGCAGCGCGCGGCCGATGTGCACGCGTTGTCCCCCGACGACCGCCCATCGATAGGCCGGCAGCCCCAGTCCCATCGCGCGGTCGAACCGACTGGTGTCGCTGAGCAATGCCCAAACGAGATCAGGCTTGGCGTCGTAGCTGCGTTCGAGCGTGACGGTGGTTGCGCTCATCGCAAGGTCACGGCGATCGTGCCACAGCTCGGGGGACTTGGCGTGTCAGCGGCGCAATGACGCTGTCGCGCGCACGAGCGCGGCGGCCGCTCGCTCGATGTCGGCGGTCGAGGTCCCGCGACCCAAGGAGAGTCGCACCGCGCCCTGGGCCTCCGACGCCGGGACACCCATCGCTCCGAGCACTCCTGACACGGTGCCGTGGTCGGCGTGACACGCCGAGCCCGTCGATGCCGCCACATCGTGGGTGTTGGCCAAGACGGCGGCGCCCGAGGTCCCCGGGATCCGGATGTGCAGGGTGTTGGGCAGGGTGCGGACTCCCGCGCCGCTGCGGACGATGCCGGGAATACCGGCGGCGAGCAGCGCCCACAAGCGCTCGCGTAGCTCGAGCTGGCGCGCGTGCTCGATGCCCATGTCCCCCGCCGCAAGCGCGCAGGCAGCTCCGAGTGCGACCGCGAGCGCGACGGGTTCGGTGCCGGATCGCAAGCCGCGCTCTTGGCCGCCACCCAGCGACCTGGCGTGCAGGACCACCCCGCTGCCCACAACGAGGGCGCCGATGCCCGCCGGGGCATAGAACTTGTGCCCGACAATCGTGAGCAGATCGACGCCGAGTCTGCGCACGTCGACCTCGATCTTCCCGACGGCTTGCGCGGCGTCGCAGTGGACGAGCACCCGTGGTGAAGCGCTTCGCGCCATCGCAGTCAGCTCGGCGACGGGTTGGATCACGCCGGTTTCGTTCTGCGCAAGCATGACCGAGAGCAGTCCAACCGGCTCACGCAGGATCGATGATGCGCGCACGAGATCGACGCTGCCCTGGGCATCGACGGGCAGAAATTCGATGTCGTCGGGGTTGCTCGCGCGATGACGCACGGCGGCCTCGACCGCTGGGTGCTCGACGCTGGACATTGCGATGCGCGGATGGGCGAGCTCGACGCCGAAGATCGCGAGGTTGTCGGCCTCGGTGCCGCCGCTGGTGAAGATGACTTCGTCGGGTGCGGCACCGACCAGCGCGGCGACCCGCGCTCGGGCCTGGGCGAGGGCAGCAGCAGCGCGCTGGCCATACACGTGACCTGACGAGGCGTTGCCCCACAGCGCGCCCAGCCACGGCAGCATCGCGTCGCGAACCTCGGGGTGCACGGCAGTGGTCGCGTTGTGGTCGAGATAGACGGGATCGTGCGGCAAGGCTGCTCCTCCTAGTCGCGCACAGGGTAACGCTAGCCACGTGCGGACGACAGCGTCTGCGCGCGCCGGACGAGTTCGATGAACTCCTTGCGATAGCCGCCCTCATCTTTCCCCATCGCGTGCTCGCCGAGTTCGATCGCGCCGGCCCAGCTCGAGGTTCCCTTGTGCTTGCTGTCCCGCAGCAGCATCCCGAACTCGGCGACCCCGGCAGAGAAGCGAAAGTCCTGCGAGCTCGCTGCGACCGCGGCGTCGGAATCCGCGACGGCGAAGCTCAGCATGCGACTGCTGTCGCCTTCGGGCTGCTTGTAGCGGATCTTCACGTTCATCAGCTCGTTCGCGGCGGCAGCCGGCGTGGTGCCGCCGACGGCCTGATAGGTGAGGCCATCCACCTTGGCCGCCGGTGCGTCCTTGGCACCCGTCGGGATCACCTCGTACAGCGCGGTCACCGAGTGGCCTGCACCGATCTCGCCGGCGTCCTTGGTGTCGTCGTTGAAGTCGGCGTGGGCGAGCATGCGGTTCTCGTAGCCGACCAGCCGAAACGCGGCGACCTCGGCGGGATTGAACTCGACCTGAATCTTCACATCCTTGGCGATCGTGACCAGCGTCGAGCCGGCCTCGGTCACGAGCACCTTGCGGGCCTCGGAGATCGAGTCGATGTACGCGTAGTTGCCGTTGCCCTTGTCGGCCAGCAGCTCCATCGTCGAGTCCTTGGTGTTGCCGTCACCGAACCCCAGCACCGAGAGAAACACGCCCGAGGCTCGCTTCTCGGTGATCAGCTGCTCGAGGGCGCCTTGGCCGGTCGTACCGACGTTGAAATCGCCATCGGTCGCGAGGATCACCCGGTTGATGCCGCCCGCGACGAAGGTCTTTTCGGCCAGGCGATACGCAAGCTCGATGCCGGCGCCTCCGTTGGTCGAGCCCCCTGCCTCCAGGCGATCGAGCGCGGCGAGGATCTCGGCCTTGTCCGAGGTCGGCTCGAGGACGACGCCGAATGCTCCGGCATAGACCACGATCGAGACCCGGTCCTGCGGCCGCAGGGTGTCGACGAGCATACCCAGCCCGCGTTCGAGCAAGGGCAGCTTGTCGGGGCTGTTCATCGAGCCCGACACGTCGAGCAGGAAGACCAGGTTGCGACTCGGCACGTCGCGCTCGTCGATGGTTTGGCCCTGGAGCCCGAGGTGCACCAGTCGATGCTCGGCATTCCACGGGCAGCTGGCCACCTCGCTGGTCATCGAGAACGGAGCATCCGACTTGGGGGCCGCGTAGTCGTAGTCGAAGTAGTTGATCATCTCCTCGATGCGCACGGCGTCGGCCGGCGGGAGTGCGCCGTCGGTGAGCAGGCGGCGCACGTTGCTGTAGGACGCGGTATCGACGTCGATCGAGAAGGTCGAACGCGGGTCGTCCGCGACCGACACGAAGTCGTTCTCGGCGAGGCGGGCGTAGTCTTCGCCGCCGACAAGGTCAGCCGGCGAGGGCGCGGTCGTGGAGGTGGTCGCGCGCACGCCTTCGCGGCGCTCCTCCGACTTCGCGTCGTGTCGCGCGCGTCCGCGCGGCGCCGCGTCATGGGTCGCACCGGCGCGGTCGGAGCGCGAGTCGCATCCCGACATCAGCGCGAAGGTGGACAGTGCGATCTGCAGGGAGGCGATGAACCGGCGTTGCATGGTGCTGTGGACGCCCGCGCCGCGGCCCCGGTCCGTCCGGCTTGGTCATGGTTTGGCGGATGCCTGCTCCGCGGATGGTAGATCCTGCGGCCAGGGCCCCTTGGGGCCGCCCAACGCCTACGCGAGAATCTCGGGGATCCCCGCGCTGACCAGGCCTTCGGCCGCGCCGAAGGACGGTTGGGCGCCGCCCAGCGTCTGCAGCAGGGTGAAGGGCACCATGCTGGTGTTTTCACCCGCCGAACGATGGTGGATGTCGCCGCGCAACCGTCCACCGGCCTTGCCGATCACCAGCATCGGGAAGTCGTCCATGCGGTGGTCCCACGGCAGCCCGACGCACGAGGTCGCGTAGATGGCGACGTTGTCCAGCAGATTGCCCGCGCCGTCGGGGGTGTCGCGAAAACGCTGCAGCAACTCCGCGAGGCAGCTCATCGTGTACTCGACCCCGGTGTGGAATCCCGCGGTTCCGAAGTCGACGCCCATGGGGCTCAGGCGGTGGCCGAAGTCTTCGTGGAAGGTGACCTCACCGAGCCCGGCCTCGGGGTAGCCGGCGTGGCACGCAGCACACGAGAACACGTGGGTCGCGACCCGAGTCAGCTCGCAGGAAAAAGCGAACGTCAGCAGATCGGCAAAGGCCTGACATCGCCCGCGGGTGATCGCCCCATCTGCGCCGCGGTCGGGATAGGCGACATTCGGGTCGACCGGCATGCCGCAGTCGGCCGCATTCGCGATGGCGTCGATCTGGGCCTGGAGCTGATCGAGTCCGTCGAGGTGACGATCGAGTCGCTCCTTGTCCTGGCTGCCCAGCTTTGCCCGCAGTTCGCTGGCGTCGGCAGCGACGGCGTCGAGGATCTTCTTGCGACGGAACAACGCCGGGTCGGGCTCGAGCGTCCCCGATAGCGCCAGCAGATTCGTGAACAACGCGACGGGGTCGTAGTTTGGCGGATTGGGCGCGTTGGGCCCGCTAAACGAGATGTTGAAGTCGAGCGCGCCGGCGCCGGTGACGTTGCTGATGCCGACGTGGAGGCCGCTGGGAAACGCGGTGTCTGCGTTGATCACGGGCGCGAGCAATTGATCGATCGACGGCAGCTGCACGTCCCCACCGTCCATCGCCTGCGCACCGGTGAGCACGGCCGCGGGCGCCGACTTGTGGGCGTAGATCGCCGGCACCGCGACTTGATACCCCGACAATACCGAGAGCCACGGCTTGAACTCGGCCAGTGGGGCGAGCGCGGTACTGGGTGCCCACGCGTCGCCGACTCCGACCGCCGCCGGCACCCAGTGCGCCGGGTCGGCGCCGTTGCCAAAGAACCAGGTCAAGTATCGGGGGCGCAACGGCGACCCGTCGGCGTAGGCCGTGCCGTTGCCGTTGAGCATGCTGACCAAGCGCGGCAACGGCAACGCCAGCGCGGTCCCGCCGATGAGTCCGCGAAGCACTGTACGGCGCGGAAGCATCTTCATGGGCCCTCTCCTTGATCCGTGCCCAACACGCTGTCGGCGGGATGCGCGAAGCGAAAATCGTCGTGGGTGACGATCGCCAGCAGCAATCGATCGAAGCGATTGTCGTTGACCTCGAACTCGACTCCGATGGCCGCGAGGAAGTCGTCCTCGGCATCAAACGGCAGCCGCCCTGCGGTGTAGGTGTAGAGCTTGCGGACCAGGCAGCTCAACGCATCGGGGTGCTCGCGCAACGCCACCGCCAGCTCGGCAGCGTCGACGAAGGGGACACCATCGAGTTCGCCGCTGGCGTCGATCGTCAGGCCGAGGTCGGTCTCGCGATACCGACCCATCGTGTCGAAGTGCTCGAGCGCGAGGCCCAGCGGATCGGTGACATTGTGGCAGCCCGCGCACGCAGGGTTCTCGCGGTGAGGTTCGAGTTTTTCGCGCAGTGTTCGGTGCACCACGGGACCGCCGCTGCCATCGTCGTCATCGAGGTTGGTATCGACATCCGGCGGTGGCGGCGGCACGGTCTTGCACAGCAGCGTCTCGGCGATGAACTGCCCACGCTCGGTGGCCGAGGTGCGGGCAGGCAGCGAGTTCAAAGCCAGTATCATGGCGCTACCGATGAGCCCGCGGCGGGCGTCGCCGGCCGGCAACGTGGCGGGGTGAAAGGCGTCGGGTTCGACCGCAGGCAGCCCGTAGAGGGCCGCGAGCTCGTTGTTCACGAACACCTTGTCGTCGTCGTACAGCGACAGGAAATCCGCCGGCGTGGTGAAGACCACCTCCTCGATCCGCGCGAGCATTTCCTGGCGCATCGCGGCCTTCAAGGTCGGCGTCCACTCGGGAAACTGCGTGGTGTCCTTGGCTTTCTCTTCGAGCTGCCATAGCCGGTAGTGCTCGGCAACGAAGTTCGCGACGCCCTGGCGCGCGCGGGGGTCGGCGAGCATCCGCTGGGCTTGCGCGGCGATACCTGTGCTCGTGGCCAGCTCGTCGGCCTGGGCTGCATCGAGCAGCGCGTCGTCGGGCAGGGTGTTCCACATCGTGAACGCGAGGCGCGACGCCATCTCGTACGAGGAGAACTTGACGCGCCCGCCGTCATCCTCCGAGGGCGTGCCGAGCTCGACGCGGTAGAGAAAGTGCGGTGATTGCAGCACGCCCCATAGCGCATGACGCAAGGCGACCAAGGCATCGCCGGTCTCGACGCCGACGTCGGTAGCGATGCCGGCATAGCGATCGAGTTCGGTGGCGTTGAGCGGTCGACGCCAGGCACGGCGGCCAAACGCCGCGATCGCGTCGCGGATGCAGGCAACATCGGCGACGGTCGCAGGCACGCAAGCAACCAGCCCTGCAGCGTTGGCTGGGTCGGCGAACGCCTGGGCGGTGGCAGCGTCGAGCGCGAGCTCGTACGCGGCGACCCCGGCGGGCGAGAGCGCCACCCGTGCGGCACCGACCGCAAAGAATCCTTCCTGGTTCGAGTCGGCCTCGATCGCCGAAAGGTCGACGGGTCCGAGCAGGTCGCGCACGCTGTGGGTGAACTCGGCCTGGGTCAGGCGGCGGACCGTCGGCGCCTCGACCTCGGCCGGTTCGGGGACCTCGGCGGTTTCACCGGAGCCGCTACCGCCCGGCTCTGTGGCGCTCGCGTCGTCCGAGCCTGCGCCGTCGGCCCGCCCCGACAAACCGCTGTAGCAGCCGGCGCTCAACACACCCAGGAGCAGCGCGCCGCGGGGGTCCGCGCGAGGCATGGATCGAGTCACGCGAGGAAACCCCACGTTGGAACGCTACTGGTGACCCGGTCGACGTGTCAACGCGCGATTGCCCCGAGTCGCGAGGAGGCTGGTGTGCTCGAGCGCCGACGAGCCGCGGAGCGGAACCGCGCAGACCTGGCGAAGCGCAACTTCGTCGTCCGGCTGGGGTCCGCCTTACGGGTCGACGCAGAATCGGAACACGACCTCGTCGGTCGTGCCGGCGTCCAGCGTGAAGTGCAGACGCACTTCCCACAGGCCAGGCATGAAGAGGTTCACCGGGTCGAGCTGCAGCTGGCCCGGGGTCTCCATGTCGGTCACCTGGCAGGCGATCGAGGTGCCGTGGTTGTGATCGGGCATGAACGGCTCGACCTCGAGGGAGACCTCGTCGACCGGTGCGCCGGTCATCACATCCAGGACCTCGATCGTCCAGACGTTGTCGAAGCGGGCCGGTGGCGACGGCATCGCGTCGACGAAGCGCACCGTGAGCTGTTGACCTGCGCGCGCGAGGCCGAGCATGTACTCGTCGTCGCGATCGTCTTCGGCACACCCGACCGCGCTGCTGCCACCCGACGCCGTGTCGGCGCTGGCTTGCGTGTCGTTGCTGTCACTGCTCTGGTCACCGTTCTCGTCGGTGCTCGCGCCCTGGTCGGCATCTCCGTCGCCGTCGGCCGCGCACGCTGACGTCACGAGCAAGACTGCCGCAGCAGCAACGCGGGCCCCGGCGCACGAGAGCATGAGTGGAGTATGTCACGGCTTCGTGGTGCGCGGTGGTGTACGCCCGCGAAATTCCGCCGCGACCGCAAGCTACAGCTTCGGTCCGGGGATCCGGGTGTCGCCCTGGCGCAGCGTCAGCTGCAGCTGGTCGAGGTGCTCGAGCAGC